>JACCRJ010000483.1 GCA_013813615.1 Lautropia sp.
TGGCCGGGACATGGCGTATGGAACCAGGCTGCGCAACAGTCCCGAGCCTAAGGGCTGGAGTTGGCCCGAGGGGACGTTGGGGAGCTCGTTCCTGCGTTATGCCGATGTGTGGGGATTGTTCTGTCACGAAGTAGGAAGCGTCGGCAAGGTATACGCTGACTTCCGGCATTTCATGCTGCAGGCGCTGTTCTCCGGCGGTACTGCATGGTCGGTTGTCTTTGATGGCGAATACCAGATTGGCTGGGCTCCGAATTGGAAGGTCGTCGGCGGCACTAGCGGCATGTCTGGTGACGCAGAGAAATACACCGATATCCCCGGAGCGACGACGCTCGGCATCCTGGCCGATCCGAATAACCAGGGGTACTCAACTCACTTCACCCTGGCGAACGACCTGGTGTTCGTGCCCGATTGCGAGAACATCATCGGCATCATCAGTTCCTGCCAAGCGAGGCTTAATACAACGAGAAAGACGTCGGCTGGTGCCAAAGGATTGTTCCACATCGGCATGGACCCGAAGCCGGTGGATTATCCGACCGATGCCGGTGACTGGGGCATGGTCGAGCCCAATAAGTACTTCGTCAATTCTTGCATTTCCCACACCATTCGTTTGACGCCGGACTGGAGGGACGTTACTGCCTCTCCGCTGGTGTTTTCCAATCCAACGGCGCGTCAGCAGCTAACTTCGGCGCTGTCGTCGGTTCGGCCTAAGAACAGCATTGCCTGACATCCAGTTCCGACGCCGAGTGGTACCACTAATGGTGGTACTACCCGGCCGACAAAGCCGACAGGGTTGGGTGGGGATAGAAAGTCAAATCAAAGTGCTGGTACTGCCACTTTGATTTCTGCTGATGACGCAGAGAAGATGACGGGAATCTCCGGGAGGCGGTCACCGGGACGCGCTGGAGTTAAACCAGTCGCCGGTCTCTAGAGGAACACGCTAGGCGCCGGCAAAACTCGGCAAACTTGGCATAGTCAGCAAGGCCTGATATTCGACCAGCGCAGGTCTAAGACGCTCAACTTGGCAAGACTGCCATGGCAGGCTACGACAACTAGGATTTCGAAGAAGACTGGGCGGGGAAAGCCCGTTCTGGGCCATGGAGCACTACGCAGAAATGCTTCCGCCGCCTCGACGAACTTCTGCGGACTGTCCCAATGCTTCGCCAAGACGTTCAACACGTGCGGGAAGTCCCGTGCCGTGGCGTAGGGATAAGCGGCAATGGGCAGGACTGCAAGGATGTTTGCGGTTGCTGGATGAATTCCTTCGTCATCCCAAGCCGAGTACTGCTGATCTAGCGATGAGTTGAGCGAGATCGTCTCATCTACCTGTTCCATCCGTACATCAAGGTGGGGGTATGCCATGCCATCTCCGTTAGACAGAGTAAGAATGCCGTCAGATTCCGGAATGGGCAGTGAGGTTTCGCACACTCTTGTGTCGGTCAGGGGCGAAGGACCGCCGAAACTGCCAGACATTTTGATCTCACCGGATCGGCACCGCTGAATGGCTCAGGCCGGCCGAGGAGAGAACCTCGGTCTTTGACTTCAGCTCGCCGCGTCTGCGCAGGTTATGCTTCCAGGAAAACGAAGCCGCCAAAGCGATTGAAGCGCTTGGCGGCCTCTAACACCGACAGTCCCTGTGGAGACCGTCAATGCTTGTCCGCAATTCTAGCGCTGCCCTCATCGCCCTTCTCTTGGCCGGCGGCGGTGGCGGATCGGATGACACCGCCGTCAGCGCCAACCCGCCAGCCCCAGCAGCCACGCCAGCGCCCGCTACAAGCCCGCCGCCGGTTGCGGCAGTACCGACACCCTCAGCGCCGCCGATAGCGTCTCCGCCCGTCCAGACGCCTGTAGCGCAACCGCCTGCCAATTCGCCTCCTGCGCCGCCGCCTATCGCTTCCCCGGTGTCCCCGCCGCCTGTGGCTGCCCCAGTGCAAACCATCAGCGGAACCGTGCTGCTCAAGTCGTTGAGCACTGGGACAGAGGGCAATCCGCCCGATCCGTTCTCATTCGGGGAAAGCCCTGACTGAGCCGGGGAATAAGTTCAGACTGCTGCAGCGGTTCGGCAGGTTCAGCAGCATCACCGCTTCGTTGTACCGGACGCAGTCATACAACGAAGGCGGTCAGCTTCCCAGCTCCTACCTGTACGCTGACCGGATCGAAACGGTAGAAGGGCCGAAGATAGCCAGCACCCTCAGCAGCGATCAAGTTGTGCTGTTCCGGCCGGAGCCTTTCGGGATCGACGCATCCGCCACCTATGCGCTGGACAATACGATTGCAGAGTGGCGGCCTCAGAGCGCGGCTGATCCTTGGTTTGCCCAGCTTCAGATACAAACGGACAGCCGCAGCGATACCGTCTACCGACTCTGCTGGCATGCAAGACTACCCGGGGTGATACGGCTGTGGTGCTATAAGGCTGATCGGCTGAACCGGTGATCTACGGGGAATCTACGTCGTGGACGACTCGCAGGGCCTTGGGCCGAAAACGTGGGAGACGCGGTAGACTTTTCTCCCCCCACGCTCTGCTAAGAGGGAAGGCCCTCAGCTAGCCGCGGAGAAGAGCGGTTCGGCCGGGTCGTGATACTTCTGCTTCGCCCCGCCTATTCATGTGCACCAACTACGTCCCCAGCTCCCGCGATCTGATCCGGGAGCACCTTCAGATCCAGCTGCCGACCTTCGACTATGTGGACGAGCTCTGGCCCGGCTACAAGGGTCCGCTGCTGATCGGCGGGCTTGAGTGGCGGCTCGCCATGTTCGGCATGGTCCCGTACTTCTCAAAGGACGGGAAGGACTTCCGGAAGACCTCCAACGCGCGCGCTGAGACGGCCGACGTGCGTCCGACCTATCGCGGGCCCTGGCGGCGCCGTCAGCTCGGCCTGGTGCCCATGGAGGCTTTCTTCGAGCCGAATTACGAGAGCGGCAAGCCGGTGCGCTGGCGGATCGAGCGCCAGGACAAGGCGCTGTTCACGGTGGCCGCGCTCTGGGATACTTGGCGGCCGAGCGAAGGCGAGATCCTGCACTCGTTCTCGATGCTGACAATCAACTCCGACGGTCATCCGCTGATGAGCTACTTCCATGCACCCGGCGATGAGAAGCGAAGCCTGGCGATCGTGCCTGCCGAGAAGCGCGATGAATGGCTGGCCGCAGGTGATCCGCGTGAGTTCCTCTTGACCCTTCCCGCCGACCAGTTCATGGCCTCACCGGCGCCGTTACCGCCCCGCAAGCCCAAGCTCCCTCCGGCGGAGTCGGATCAGCAGCAGCTTTCCGTCGGTGGCATCATCTAAGGCCGCGGGCATCCGCGGGGACCCTCACGAGGAGATGCAAGATGGCTGACGACAAGACCAAGCCCGGCGGACAGGACCGCAAACGCATCAGCCTGAGCGAGGACTACGAGGTCAGGGACTGGTGCGATAAGTTCGGGGTTACGTCAGCGTGAAGAAAACGATACTTATCGTCCCCCTTCGCGCGATCGAGTAGCAGCACGGCGAAACTATGGAGACAATTATGTACACACACAAGATGTTGCTTGCTTGCCTGGCCACGTTGATTTGCGTCAGTGCTGAAGCCCAGAAGGACCATCCGACTAAGCGAGAGGCCCGTGCTCAAAGGAACTTCGAAGCCTGCGTCGATAACAATGCTAGAGGCCAGCAAAACTCCCGCAAAGCGATGAGAAACATCGAGGAGCAATGCAGACGGAAGGTTGCGGCGGAGAACAATCGGCAGCCGTTACAGGGCAGCCGACAACGGGAATCGGAGGTCGTCACGCAGAGGAGGGACGGGCAGGTGCTAAAGAACGACGAAAGCAACACGCCCGGTGGCACACTGAGGAGGAAGGGCGGCGATTAACCTGTTCTGCATCGGAACAGGTTTCTAAGCCCCCGTCTTTGCCGGACTTGGGCATTGATCGCAAGACCAGCATGCGTGCCCAACAGCTTAGAACGACGCAGACCGGGCCATGTTCCCGAAGAAAGCGAGTCTGGTGCAGACGACGAGGATGTTCCGATCCGCGCAGTTGACCAGTGGAACATCGCCCTGACAGGATGAAGATCAGCGAGTTGATCGCCGCCCTGCGCGAGCTCAAGAAGGAGCACGGCGACCTGACCTGCGCCGAGGAGGCGCCGGTCGGGTTCTTCGCCGTACGGTACGTTGAGACGAAGCAGGTCGGGCCACACCTGGCGGTGCTCGGGGTTAACCCGGGGGAGACGGTGGTGCTGATCAAGGGGCAGTAGCGGCGATAAGACACCTGTCATGGCTCCCATCAAGGACGCGAGGCTAGACTGGCCGCATGCCCGAACGAATCGGCCCCAAGCGCGTCCCGCCTCTTCACATCGACGACTTCCCCGTGCGCGACCAGCACCTGCTGATCGCCGCCGCTCGAGCCTGGGCGAAGATGGCCATCATAGGCTTCAAGGATCAGAAGCCGTTCGTGGTATCTGTAGGCCACCCGGAAGGACTGTTTGCCGCGGAGGCGCGGCCGGAAGAGCTCAGGGCCTACTCGCTCGCGCGGATCCGCGGACTGGAAGCTGCGGCCGACACCGACGACAACCCGCCCGTGGCGCAGCGTCTATAGCCCGCGAACGAAGCCATTTCAAGGCATTCTTAAAACTAGGCGGACGCGGTTGTAGCTATGGCGCTCATAAGATGCCCGGAGTGCGACGGCAAGGTTAGCCAGAATGCGGAGACCTGCCCTCATTGCGGCAAGAAGCTGAGCCCAATGGCCTCCCCGGGCTATGGGCGATTCCTGCTGATTGCCGGGGTGGTGATTCTCACGACCTACCAGTGTACAAAAAACCAGAACGACCCTGGAAGCCGTCTGTTGAGGTGTCCGCTGAGACACCCAGTGAAGTCGAAGCACGAGCAGAGAGCGCCCGTCTGGAACTGCTGGCGCGATGCCGCGCAAACATGGCGGACGTGAAGAATGAGTACAGAGCACTGGATACGTCTCTGCGATATTGGGAAGCATCGTCGCTGGTTCGGCAGTGTGCCAACCACCTCGATGACGCCGATCTGAAGGCGATGCTGAAGGACGCCGAAATCAAGGCGTACACCCAGGACATCCAGAATCCGAAGGCAACCGCACGTACTCGGGCGAACGGCATCGCCGCTTTCCTGCGGGACTACCCGACGGAAGCCAAGAAGTACGAGCCACAGATCCCTAAGTTAGAAGCCCTTGCGGTCAACCAAGAGGCCGCAGTAGCCCGTCAGGAAAAGGCGGCAGAGGCAGCTCGCCGCAAGAAGGAGGGCGTGCATATCGGCATGTCGGCAGACGAGGTGATTGCCAGTAGCTGGGGGAAACCCCAGAAGGTTAATCGCTCCACCTACTCCTGGGGTGTCCGGGAGCAGTGGGTGTACGACGGCGGCTACTTGTACTTTCGCGACGGCGTACTCGACTCCATACAAAACTGAGAAGCAGACTGCAATGAGCCCTTTGGAGAAGATATGGAGAGACCTGGACGACCCGTGGCTGCTCTGCTGTCGATTATCCCCATCGCTGCTTGGGCGGTAAGCAAATGGTGGGCAGACCGGAAGTACTCAGGAGGCTAGTCAGCTGGTTCGCCGGCCTGCCGTTGACGGTGGTCGCAGCGCACTCGCTGCTGGCCGGCTTGGTACTCAGCTCAACGGAGGCTGCTGGCTGGAACGACGGGGGTCCTACGGCCTGTTGCTTGCGGTGTGCCGACATTTCCAGAGTAGAGAACTTCGACTATGCGTCGAAGGTCATGCGGCGGCCCTTGGCAAGCTTCGGTCGATGCTTGAGAATTTCTTTGACTTCCTTGAATGAGCGCGATCACCATTCGCGATGGGGAGTGTCGGCTTTTTGATCAGGCAGGATGATGTTTTGGGGATGATCCCCCTCAAAGCCCTTG
>JACCRJ010000259.1 GCA_013813615.1 Lautropia sp.
CAGGTGGTCCGGTGAAGCAGGCCGACCATGACGTTCACCAGCACCGGCAGCCGGTCCACCAGGTTGAATTGCTGAAAGACGAAGCCGACGCGGGCACGGACTGCGCGGATGTCGTGATGGATTCGGCCATGCCGTTGCACGCAGCGGCCGTCGATCTCGATCAGCGACTCGGTGCCGCCGTCGGCCGTGACCAGCCCGGCGATGTGCCGCAGCAATGTCGACTTGCCTGAACCGGATGCACCGATCAGCGCAACCATCTCGCCATGCTGCACGTTGAGGTCGATGCCCCGCAGCGCATGCCTGCCGTTTGAAAAGTGCTTGTCGAGCTGGTGAACACGCAGGGCGGCTTGCATCACGTACTCCTGTTGACGGAACGCATCGAGTGTGTGCGACGCTTGTGACGCTCTGGTGACATGCGCGGCAACCGGCAGGCGCGCGCTCCTGCGATAAAGCCGGGATACTCACAGGACGCGTCGTCCCCCGCGCCAGACTGTGCGCACCATCGCCTGCGGCGGGGCATCCGGCAGGTGTGCGAACCGCACCTGCACGAGATCCGCCCTGAGGCCGGCTTCGATTGCGCCCCGGTCGTGCAGGCCTGTCGCCTTCGCCGGCGCGGAGGTGACCGCCTGGACCGCCTCGGACAGGCTGCAGATGTCGTCGTGCACCAGCCGGGATACGGCGCTCAGCAGGCTCCCGGGAACGTAATCGGACGAGAGGATATCGAGCAGCCCGAGGCGGCCGAGTTCGGTCGCCGATACGTTGCCGGAATGCGAGCCGCCTCGGACGACGTTGGGACCACCCATGACCGTAAGCAGGCCGTGCTCGCGAGCCGCGCGTGCCGCGGCCAGCGTCGTGGGGAACTCCGACATGATCGCGCCTTCGCCCCGAGCCTGTTCCACATGGGCCACGGTGGTATCGTCGTGGCTGGCCATCGCGATCGCATGGCGACGACAGTAGTCGACGAAGAAACGGCGGTTCGGCTCGGCATGCAGTGCCTGAAGCTGTGCCGCCTGCTCCACCTGCCGTTCAAACTTCTCCCGGCTCCAGCCCTTCTTGCCGAGATAGTAGGGCCGCGCCTGCCCGATATCCTCCCACTGGCGCTGACCCGGCGTGTGGTCCATGAGGGAGATGAGCGAGAGGCGTCGGTGGCCGCGAAACGGCTCGAACAGCTCGAGCGTGTTGGGTGCCGGCAGTTCGCAGCGGGCATGCAGGTGATGGTCGGCCCGAAGCAGGTCAAGCTTTGTGGCGGTGTCCAGCGTGGCAAGCACGTGCTGCCAGTCACTCCCGCGCAGGCTCTCGGTGTCGGCTTCGCCGACACCGAGCGCATCGAACACCGTCGTGATGCCCGCAGCGGCGATCTCGGCATCATGTGCCAGCAGAGCTGGAAGCTCCGCCCAACGCACCTTCGGGCGCGGCATCAGGTGGCGCTCGAAGTTGTCGGTGTGCACTTCCACCAGTCCGGGGAGCAGGTAGTCTCCCTCCAGGTCAATGGAGCCGCTGAGCGCGCAACTGCCGGTGTCGACGGCGGCGATGCGTCCGTGCACCACCTCCAGCGTGCCCTTCACCACCTCGTCGCGAAGGATCAGACGCGCGTTCCTGAAGATGGTCCGGCCGCTGTCCTGCCTGATGTCGTGCAGCACGCCGGCGTCGGCATGGCTGCCTGCGTCCGCGTCGAGCAGCCGCGCAACGCCTGTCTGGGCGGAAGTCATGGGCGGCTCCTGAATCCTGCCACATCGACGCGGCGGGTCGCCACGGCGGCGCAGGTCTGCCTGTCGTGAAAAATGCCTGCGATCGCCGTTCCCCTGGCTGCGGCCTCGAGGATCAGCTCGATGACCGTGCGGGCATTGGCGGCGTCGAGCGATGCGGTCGGCTCGTCCAGCAGCAGGAGCGGCTTCGGCTTGATCATGTTGCGGGCGATGTTGATGCGCTGCTGTTCTCCGCCGGAGAACGTGGCCGGCGGCAGATGCCAAAGGCGCTCGGGAATCCGCAGACGAATCATCCAGCGGCGGGCTTTCTGCCTGGCGGCTTCCAGCTCGGCAGGATCGTCGCCGGCATCTTCGGCGAGCGGCTCGGCCACCACGTCCAGCGCCGGCACCCGCGGAATCACCCGCAGGAACTGGCTCACATAGCCGATGGTCCCGCGGCGCAATTGCACCAGTTCCCGCGGGCCGGCGGTGGTCACCTCGACGGCCGGTCCCTGTGAGGGCTGAACCCGGATGCTGCCGGCGCTCGCTCGGTAGTTGGCGTGGATCAGCTTGAGCAGTGTGCTCTTGCCCATTCCCGAGGGACCCTCCAGCACCACGCATTCCCCGCTGCCGATGTCGAGGTCGACCCGGTCCAGCACCGGCAGCTCGGCGCCGTTCTGGTTGTGCAGGGTGAAGTGCTTTGCAACCCCCGCCATCTGGAGCCGTGGACGTTTCATCATGCCTTGCGAGTTCATGGATGCAGCACCGAGGAAACCAGCAACTGGGTGTAGGGGTGCTGCGGGTCGTCGAGCACCTGGTCGGTGAGGCCGGACTCCACCACTTGGCCGCGCTGCATCACCATCATCCGATGCGCGAGCAGGCGGGCCACGGCAAGGTCGTGGGTGACGACGATGGCGGCCAGCTGCATCTGCCGCGTGAGCTGGCGCAGCAGGTCGAGCAGGCGCGCCTGCACAGATACGTCGAGGCCCGACGTCGGCTCGTCCATGAACATCAGGCGCGGCCGCGTCACGAGGTTGCGCGCGATCTGCAG
>JACCRJ010000265.1 GCA_013813615.1 Lautropia sp.
GGACGTTGGCAACGGTGTCGCCGCTGCTGGGCCTTTTCGGCACCGTCATCGGGATGATCGAAATCTTCGGCGCCCAGTCGCCTACCGGCACCAACCCCACCCAACTGGCACACGGCATCTCCGTCGCACTCTATAACACCGCGCTCGGCATCGCGGTGGCCATTCCTGCGCTCATCGCCTACCGGATCTTCAGGGCGCGGGTCGACGATTTCCTGGTGGAGATGGAACAGCAGTCGATCCGGCTGGTGGACCTCATGAAAGGCACGAGGCGGTGAACTTCCGGCGCGCACTCCGGCGCGAGGAACCGGAGATCAACTTCATTCCGCTGATCGATGTGCTGCTGGTCATCCTGATCTTCCTCATGGTGACCACCACGTATGCCAAGTACAGCGAACTGCAGGTCAACCTGCCGGCCGCGACCGGCGAACCGACCCCCGACCGGCCAGCCGAACTGGTCGTCAGCGTCGCAGCGGACGGCCGCTACACGGTCGACAAGCGTTCAGTCGCTTTTCGGGACCCGTCGAGCTTCGCGCAGGAATTGCAGCGGCTGGCGGCCGGCCGCAAGGACACGATGGTGATCATCTACGCCGATGCCGGCGCCAGCCACCAGGCAGTGGTCAACGTGCTGGAGTCAGCCCGGCTGGCAGGACTCGCCAAAGTGACCTTTGCCGCCCAGTCCGGCGCAGCGGCTTCGCGTTGATCCGCCAACGCCTGCGGGGCCGGCTTGAGGCCTGGCTGCTGCGGGTGTGGTTCGGTCGAGCCTCGTTGCCGGATCGCCTCCTCGCCGCGCTGGCAGCGCCGGTGACGTTGCCGTTGTCCTGGATGGTCGCTGTCATCGCCCGGGATCGACGAAACAGGATCGTGCGGCAGGATCCGCAGGCGCGGTCGGTTCCGGTGATCATCGTCGGCAACCTGGTGGCGGGCGGCTCGGGCAAGACGCCTCTGGTGATCGCCATCGCCCGCGGCCTGGCCGAAGCAGGCTTCAGCCCCGGCCTCCTCGCCCGCGGTTATCACGCCGGTGCCGCTTCAGGACGGGAAGCGCCGGGCACCGACCACGGCGTGATCCTGGTGGACAGGCACACCGATCCTGCACGTGCCGGCGACGAGGCGGTTCTGCTCGCGCGGGAGACGGGCCTGCCGGTGGCGGTGGCAACGGACCGCGGCGCAGCCGCCGGCGTCCTGCGCCGGCGGCATCCCGAATGCGACGTCATCGTGAGCGACGACGGCCTGCAGCATGTCGGGCTTGCACGGCAGATCGAACTGCTGGTGATCGACGATCGCGGTTTCGGCAACCGCCGTTGCCTTCCCGCCGGCCCGCTGCGCGAACCGGCGGACCGCGCGGACTCGGTGGACGCAATCGTCCTCACCGCCGTGGACGCCATCGCGCCGCACGGCCCGGCGCGGGTGTTCCGCTCGAGCCTGCAGATGCAGCGCTTTCAAGTGCTTGCGGGCGCTACCGGCTGGCTGCCGAAGGAGTTCGCCCGCGAGCACGGCAGCGCGACCCTCAGCGCCGTCGCTGGCATCGCCCGTCCGGAACGGTTCTTCGAGTCCCTGCAGGCGCTCGGCCTGCACCCGGGCTGCCACCCGCTTCCGGATCATGCAGACATCGATCCTGTCTGGCTGGCCGCCCTGCCCGGCCGGTGGATCCTGATGACAGGCAAGGACGCGGTCAAGTGCCGCGGCTTCGACAGGGCCCTGCTGCAGCGCTGCGTCTGCGTGGCAGTAGCGGCGACGCCGGATCCGGCGCTGCTAAAATGGCTCGCGGCCCGACTGCACCCGACCGCTCACCGCGAAGGATGACGACGATGGATTCAAGACTGCTGGACATCCTGGTGTGCCCGATCTGCAAGGGTCCGCTGCGCCTGGACAAGGAACACCAGACGCTGGACTGCAAGGCCGACCACCTCGCCTTTCCGATCCGTGACGGAATCCCGGTGATGATCGATTCGGAAGCCGTGTCGCTGGACGCGAAGGCGACGCTGCGATCCGGCAGCGACGCTCCGCCCCCGCCATACCCGGCCGCCTGAGCGGCCAGGCCACATCCTGCAGCGCATGACTACCGCCGGCGCGGCATCCGCCTCTGCCGCCTCCGCCGCCTCCGCGACCTCCGCCGCCTATGTCGTCCTGATACCCGCGCGACTCGCCTCCACGCGACTGCCGGACAAGCCGCTTGCCGACATCGCAGGCAAGCCGATGATCGTGCGGGTGGCCGAACAGGCAGCGCGCTCGTCCGCCGCACGGGTGGTGGTGGCGGCGGACAGCAGCGCGGTTGCCGACGCGGTCAGGCAGGCCGGCTTCGAGGTCGTCATCACCCGGCTCGATCACCGGTCCGGCACCGACCGGCTTGCCGAGGCTGCCGGCATCCTCGGCCTGGCGGACGACGTGATCGTGGTCAACATGCAGGGCGACGAACCGGAATTGCCGCCCGCGCTCCTGGACAAGGTGGCGCAGTGCCTGGCGCAGGACGCGGACTGCGTCATGGCAACCGCGGCCCATGCCATCGACAACCTGCGTGACTGGTTCAACCCGAACGTGGTGAAGGTGGTGCTGGATTCCGCCAGCCGGGCGCTCTACTTCTCCCGCGCGCCGATTCCGTACCATCGGGACGGCCTGCGCGCCAGAGCCGGCTCGCCCGACGCCGATGCCGATGCCGATGCCGACGCTCTCCGCGCGCTGGCGCAGGCCAGGCCGCTGCGCCACATCGGCCTTTACGCCTATCGCGGCCAGTTCCTCAAGGCGTACTCGCGGATGGCGACGACGGCGCTCGAAGGCATCGAGGCACTGGAGCAGTTGCGGGTACTTTTCAACGGCTTCTCGATCAAGGTCGTGGTCGCGACGCAGGCACCCGCGGCCGGTGTCGACACGCCGGAGGATCTTGCCGCCGTGCGCCGACGCTTCGGCGCCTGAGCGGCGGTCGCGCTACTCGCGGGCGCAGGCCGGGTCAGGCGCGAGGCGCGTTGACCCTTCATCCGGATTCGGACACACTGCGGACTTTCCGGCCGCACGCCTTTTACGGGCGCGACGGGTGATCCTGTCCTCAGGACGGCGCGCCACCCGCATTCGGCTGAATTCCAGACGCAGCAGGGCACATGCAGGACACCACATGCGATTGATTCTCTTGGGACCACCTGGCGCAGGCAAGGGGACGCAGGCGACCTTCATCAAGCAGAAATTCAACATCCCGCAGATCTCCACCGGCGACATGCTGCGCGCGGCCGTCAAGGCCGGCACGCCGCTCGGGCAGGCGGCCAAGATGGTGATGGACTCGGGCGCGTTGGTGTCGGACGACATCATCATCGACCTGGTCCTCGAGCGGCTGAAGGAGCCGGACTGCAGCAACGGCTACCTGTTCGACGGCTTCCCTCGCACGATCCCGCAGGCCGAGGCCATGAGGAACGCCGGCGTCAAGCTCGACTACGTGCTGGAGATCGACGTGCCGGATTCCGAGATCATCGAGCGGATGAGCGGGCGGCGCGTGCACGCGCCGAGCGGCCGCACCTACCACGACAGGTTCCAGCCTCCAAAGGTTGCGGGAAAGGACGACGTGACCGGCGAGGACCTGTTCCAGCGCGACGACGATCGGGAAGAAGTGGTCCGCCATCGCCTCTCGGTCTACCAGGCGCAGACGCGTCCGCTGGTAGGCTACTACACCGCCCTGGCTGCCTCGGGCGAACCGGATGCGCCCAGGTACCGGAAAATTCCAGGCATCGGGCCGGTCGAGGAAATCCGCGACCGTTCGTTTGCCGCACTCTCCGGCTGAGATCGGTTGCCAAAGCCGCCCTGATTCGGGGAACATTCAGTCCGGCCGCCCCACCACAGGGCGTGGCCGAAACGACGGCATACTCTGCTCCGGCAGAGCACGAACCGAATAAGAACCAGTTCTACGGCAATCCCGTCAACGTCTCGCGTCGAAGCGACCAACCAAGAGCAAAAGCAAGTGACTTCACAATCATCAAAGGGTAGATCATGACTCCACTCATGACCGGGGCGGTCTGGTTCGCGCTTCTCTGCGGCGCTGGCGCCGTGGTGTACGGCTTCTATTCGAGCAAGTGGATCCTCGGCCTGGATGCCGGGAACTCGCGGATGCAGGAGATCGCTGCCGCCATCCAGCAGGGGGCCAAGGCGTACCTGAACCGGCAATACCGGACGATCGGCATCGTCGGCATCGTGATCTTCCTGATCATCGCGTTCGTTCCCGGCCTGGGCTGGCCGACGGCCCTGGGATTCGCGGTCGGCGCGATCCTTTCCGGCGCCACGGGGTTCATCGGGATGAACGTGTCGGTCCGCGCCAACGTGCGGACGGCCCAGGCTGCAACCCGGGGATTGAACGAAGCACTCGCGGTCGCGTTCCGCGGCGGCGCCATCACCGGCATGCTGGTCGTCGGCCTGGGACTGCTCGGCGTGGTCGGCTTCTTCTATATCCTGATCGGCTCCGCGCCGCACGGTCTGGGCAAGACCGTCAGCCTGCATGACGTGCTCAAGCCGATGATCGGCCTCGCCTTCGGCTCCTCGCTGATCTCCATCTTCGCGCGACTCGGCGGGGGCATCTTCACCAAGGGTGCGGACGTCGGCGCCGACCTCGTCGGCAAGGTGGAAGCCGGGATTCCCGAAGACGACCCCCGCAACCCGGCGGTGATCGCGGACAACGTCGGCGACAACGTCGGCGACTGCGCCGGCATGGCGGCCGACCTCTTCGAAACCTATGCGGTGACGCTGATCGCCACCATGCTGCTCGGGGCACTGGTGGTGACCGCGGCGCCGATGGCGGCGGTGGTCTATCCGCTCGCGCTCGGCGGCTTTGCAATCATCGCCTCGATCCTCGGCTGCATGGCTGTGAAGGCGCAGCCCGGCAAGGGCATCATGGCGGCGCTCTACCGCGGCCTGATCGTGGCCGGCGTCATTGCGCTGATCGCGTTCCTGCCGATCACCTACCTGCTGATCCCGGACGATGCGCTCGGCAGCACCGGCGCCCCGCTGCGAATTTACGGGGCCGCAGTGGTCGGCCTGGTACTGACCGGTGTCCTGGTATGGGTGACGGAGTACTACACCGGCACACAGTTCAAGCCGGTGCGCTACATCGCCCAGGCCTCCGAAACCGGGCACGGCACCAACATCATCGCCGGCCTGGCGATTTCGATGAAGTCCACCGCCTGGCCGGTACTCTTCGTCTGCGCTGCCATCCTCGTGTCCTTCCTGCTGGCCGGCCTCTACGGCGTGGCGATTGCCGCCACCTCGATGTTGTCGATGGCGGGAATCATCGTCGCACTGGATGCCTACGGCCCGATCACCGACAACGCCGGCGGCATCGCGGAAATGGCGGAGATGCCTGCTTCCGTGCGCGCCATCACCGATCCTCTGGACGCCGTCGGCAACACCACCAAGGCGGTGACCAAGGGCTACGCGATCGGTTCCGCCGGTCTCGCGGCGCTGGTCCTGTTCGCCGACTACACCCATGCGCTGGAGGCCCGCAACCTCGGCACCAGCTTCGATCTCTCCAATCCCAACGTCATCGTCGGCCTGTTCATCGGTGGCTTGATCCCGTTCCTGTTCGGCGCTATGGCCATGGAGGCAGTCGGTCGGGCGGCCAGCTCCGTCGTGGTCGAGGTGCGCCGCCAGTTCCGCGAGATCAAGGGGATCATGGAAGGCACCGCCAAGCCGGACTACAGCCGCGCTGTCGACATGCTGACCAGCGCCGCCATCAAGGAGATGCTGCTGCCGTCCCTGCTGCCGGTGGTCGTCCCGGTCCTGGTCGGCCTGCTGCTCGGCCCGGCGGCGCTGGGTGGCCTGTTGATGGGCACGATCGTCACCGGCCTCTTCGTCGCCATCTCGATGTGTACCGGCGGCGGTGCCTGGGACAATGCCAAGAAGTACATCGAGGAAGGCAACCACGGTGGCAAGGGATCCGAAGCCCACAAGGCAGCGGTGACCGGCGACACCGTGGGGGATCCCTACAAGGATACTGCCGGCCCTGCCGTCAACCCGCTGATCAAGATCATCAACCTGGTCGCACTGCTCCTGGTGCCGGTGCTCGGCACCGGCGCCCTCGGCCTGGATCACGCCGCCCCCAGCCACGGCATGCTTCAGCAGCACAACGTCCCGGCCGGCATCACCGTCGTTACGCCCCCTGCCGCGACCCCTGCCGCGCCAGCGACGGCGGCAGCACCGGCGGCAGCGCCTTCGACGCCGGCCGCGGCTGCTCCGGCGGCTGCTCCTGCGGCTGCAGCTCCGGCAGCCGTGCCC
>JACCRJ010000365.1 GCA_013813615.1 Lautropia sp.
CGTCGAGGTTGTGCTCGGTCGAAAGGTTCAGCGCGATTCCAGAGCCCATCCGGCCGCGCGCGAAGTCGAGTACGTCGTCGATCAGCGACGACATCCGGCGCGAACTTGCCAGCAGCCGGCGTCCCAGGTCAGGGAGCTTCTCCCGTGGCGGCTCGCGCTGCAGCACTTCCCCGATCGCCGCGACCGCGCCGAGCGGGCTCCGGAGATCATGGCCCAGAACCGCAATGAACTGCTCCCGCAGTTCGGCGGTGTTGCGTTCGTCCGCCAGCGCCCGGTCGGTCGCGAGGTGCCGCCGCTCGTCTTCCAGCTGGCGTGCGATGAGTTCCGCGAACAGGCGGAACATCTCGACGAACTGGGGCGCGCCGATGGGGAACGGCCGTTTGTCGATGGCGCAGAGGTTGCCGAAGTATTCGCCTGAGCTCAGCACGATCGGTACGGAGATGTAGCTCTCGAGCCTGTGGATCCTGAGTGCGTGGTGCGTGCGGTAGGTCTGGTCCTCGCTGGCGTGTTCGATGACGATCGGCGTCCGGGCCCCCCGGACCTCACGGCACAGCGTCGTCTCGATCTCCAGCGTGCCGCCGGGCATGAGCCCGAAGCCGATACTGTCCTCGACGGCGCAGGCCGTCCACGCGGTGTCGGTGACGCGGGCGACGGCCGAAAAGCCCATGCCGGTGGTCTGGCAAATCACGCGCAGGATGGATGGCACGACCGCCAGGGCAGCGACGAGCGCGACATCTTTGGCGATTTGAGAGCTTGGATCGTCCATTCGACGGGCCGGAAGGAGGGGGCGGGCCGGGGCGCGGCGGCGCGGGAGGCTGCACGGCAGGGTGATCACCGCATGCACAGCCCCCTATTTTGCCATCGGAAGGCTGGCGCAATGGTGAACCCCCGGGGCCGGGGAGGGCGATGCGCTGCAAGCCGGCTCGGAGCAGCCAGTCGGAGCGACTACATACCGGTCCAGAGCACAAGCGACGACGGTGCAGGCGAGGACGGTGGCATTCGTCAAATTGATGGGGTTCGTGCAAGGAAGTCCGCGTGCAGGAGCAGCAGGTCAGCCGGCGACTCCCGCGCGCGCAAAGCCAGATACGACGGCGCATCGAGCGCGAGTCGCAGGGTATCGCCTTGCTCCAGTGTCACTTCGGCATCACCCTCCAGTCGCGCCGAGACATCTCCGTCGAGCACGTAAAGCGCCTTGGTTCCAGCGTAAACCTCCTGCACCAATCTCTCCGCGCTCAGCGCCACGGGGGTGAGAGAGCAAGTGACGTGGCGGCGCGACGCCATCAGATTGAGCACCTCTACCGGCCCGTCGAGGAGCCGGCAGCGGGTGCCCCAGTCCCCGCCGAAGAGGATTGCGCCAAAAGGTGCCGTCACCGTTTGCGTCTTACCGGAATCGTGGATGAGCTCGAAGCCATTGCCCCTCGTCATCACGATCGTCCGATCCTGGCCCGGGTAGGCCGAGAATGGACAGTCCCTTTCGATGCGGGTCGTGGCCAGGCGCCAGAGAAACGTCGGGGCACCCTGCTGCGATTCGCTCTCTGCAAGAAATATTTCGCGGCTCGTCCCGAGCCCGTTTGCCCAGGGGATGTTTCGCCCTTCGCATCGTGAGATACGGGTTGCGCGCATGCTCGTGTCCCTCATCCCCTCATCCCCGCTTTCCATCTTAACCTGACGGCCTGGCGGATCATGCTCACACTCGCCGACCGGGTAGCGGGGGAGAGCCTCAACCTGGCGCGAGAAGCTCGATCGCCTCAGGCGCATCCACCTCCACCGTATCGTTCCGGTAGTCCCCACCCTCGATCACCAGGAAGCGGTCGCCGTCACCCAGCGCGACGAGCCCGTGATGCCAGCACCCACGCCGCAAGCAGACGCCTTGGCCGGGAGCGCTGACGAAGGCGGCAAGGCCGGCCCATCCTGGCGCCGCGTCGCCAGGCGCGACCACCACGATGAAGCGGTGCACGCCGAGCGGTATGAACACCTGGCTTGTCTGGGCGTGCCGCTTCAGCCTGAGCAGTCGCAGCGGGAAGCGCCGGGCGCTGGTTTCGTAGATGCCGATGACCGGATCCCGCGCCGGTCCGCCCAGTTCGACGCTGGCCAGGTCGGAAAAGCGTCGCGTGCTGCCGTCGTTGATCAGGTCGACGCGTGCCCCGGCGGCCTCGATCACGGTGCCGAACGGAGCGAAGGCCGCGCGGTCGAGCGGCCGGCACGTCAGCTTCCTCATCAGAAGTCCAGCCCCAGCCATTGCCGCACCTGCTCGTGCAGGTCGCCCTCGAAGTCCGCGCGCCTTCCCGAGGCGCTGATCCTGCCCATGCTCAGCACATGGACCCGGTCCGACAGCCGCACCACCCGCCGCACGTTGTGGTCGATCAGCAGGATCCCATGCCGGCTTTGGTGAACCTGTCGATCCAGGTGAAGACCTCCTCGGCCAGGATCGGCGACAGGCCGATGCTGGGCTCGTCGATCAGGCACAGCCGGGGTTGCTGCAGCCAGGCTTTTGCGAACTCCACCTG
>JACCRJ010000503.1 GCA_013813615.1 Lautropia sp.
GCTTTGTTGCGTTCTATTGCTGGATTGTGAGGCCAAGCGTCAGGAACAAAAGACGTGCGGCTGAAGGCTCCACCTTCGAAGTGCCCATTCGTTGAACCAGGAAGGCCATGTTCCGAAACCGTAGTGACCGCGCCCCAGCCCAGGCCGCAGCAGTCCCCGCACCCACGGAACTGGCGACCGCCGCCGGCCGCTCGTCGAGGTATCGCAGCAGCACCTCCGCATTGCTCGGCGCGATCGTCTTGGCTGCCAGCATCGCGATCGGCAACTTCGTCGGCTGGGACCGGGCCCATCCCACCGTTTTCGCGCCCGATTTCTATGGGCAGATATCCGGGCTCGCCTACAACGCCTTCGGCCGCTGGGACTCGCCGCTGGAGAAGAAGTATCCCGAGTACGACTCCATCGAGAACGACATGGGCGTGCTCGCCCGGCACACCACGCGCGTGCGCACCTACAGCTCGAATGAACTGCCTGTGCTGCCGGCCCTGGCTGAACAGCATCAGCTGTACCTCACCGCCGGCGTGTGGCTGGATGCGCGTGAAGACAACAACGAGAAGGAAATCCGCGCGCTGGAGCAGGCGGTACGCATCAACAGCAGCATCGAACGCGTCATCGTCGGTAACGAACAGATCCTGCACGGCGCCTTCACGCCGGCCGAACTGATCCTCAAGATACGGGAAGTCAAGCGACGCGCCCGCAAGCCGGTCTCCACGGCCGAGCCGTGGCACGTCTGGCTGCGCTATCCGGAGCTCGCTGCCAACGTCGACTTCATCACCGTCCACCTCCTGCCTTACTGGGAAGGCCTGCCGGTCAAGGACGCCCTCGAATACTCCTTCGATCGCCTGCGGCAGGTCGAGGAGAAGTTTCCCAACAAGAAGATCGTCATTGGCGAGGTAGGCTGGCCGAGCCAGGGCGACCGGCGGATGGGCTCATACGCTTCACCGGCAAACCAGGCGCAATTCATCCGCGAGTTCCTGGTCCGGGCGCAGGCCCGCAACCTCGACTACTTCCTGATGGAAGCGATCGACCAGCCCTGGAAGATCGACAACGAGGGTCGGGCGGGGCCGTACTGGGGAATCATGAATGCGGAGCGCACGCCCAAGTTCAGCACGCAGGGGCCGATCGAGACGGACGCCGGCTGGCGAACCAAGGCAGCCCTGTCCTCGACCATCGGCATGATCGCCCTGTTCCTGTTCATGCTCAAGTTCTACCGGCTGCGCCTGCCCAGCCGGATCGCCTTTGGCCTCGCGCTGCAGGCGGTCGTGTCGCTGTTCATCTGGCTGCTTGCGATTCCCTTCGACTACTACATGCAACCGATGGACTGGGTTTTCGTCGCCATCCTCGGCCCATCCCTGATCGCCATGTCGGCAATCCTTCTGGCCAACGGCTTCGAGTTCGCCGAGATGTTCTGGCCGGGCAACCTCAAGCGTCGCTTCGGCCGCAAGCCGCTCGCCGCCGGCGCTCGCCAGCCGAAGGTGTCCCTGCACCTGGCCTGCTGCAACGAACCTGCGGAAATGGTGATTGCCACCATCCGGAGCCTGGCGCGGCTTGACTACAGCAACTTCGAAGTGCTGGTCATCGACAACAACACCCGGGACGATCGTTTGTGGAAGCCGGTGCAGGAGTTCATGGCGACGCTGGATGACCGCTTCAAGTTCTTCCATCTGCCCAAGTGGCCCGGCTACAAGGCCGGCGCATTGAACTTTGCGTTGAAGCAGACCGACCCCCATGCGGAAATCGTCGGTGTCGTCGACGCCGACTACGTCGTCGTCAGTCGCTGGCTGAAGGACCTGGTCGGCCATTTCGACGATCCGAAGACCGCCGTGGTGCAGTGCCCGCAGGCGCACCGTACGTGGGGCCGCCAGATCTTCCGTCGCATGATGAACTACGAGTACGACGGCTTCTTCCGCATCGGCATGCATCATCGCAACGAGCGCAACGCCATCATCCAGCACGGCACGATGACACTGGTGCGGGCGCAGGCGCTGAAGAATCACGGCAACTGGTCCGAATGGTGCATCTGCGAAGACGCCGAACTCGGCCTTCGCCTGATGGACGCCGGCTACTCCGCCGTGTATGTCGACGAAGTGATGGGCCGGGGGCTGACGCCGGATACGTTCTACGCGTTCAAGAAGCAGCGCCGCCGCTGGGCCCAGGGCGCAATACAGATCCTGAAGGCGCACACCGGCACTCTCTTCGGCCGCAGCAATGTCGACGCCGGCCAGCGCTACCACTTCGTCGCCGGCTGGTTCTCCTGGATCGGCGATGCACTGCACCTGGTGTTTGCCTTCGGCGCCATGGCCTGGACCATCGGCATCGTCGGCGCGCCGCACCTCTTCAGCTTGCCGATCCAGCTGTTCATGATCCCGCTGATGGTGTTCTTCGTCTGCAAGGCGTTGATGGGTCCCCTGCTCTACCTGCGGCGGGTCCGGTGCTCGCTGCCGGACGTCATGGGTTCCGCGCTGGCCGGCATGGCGCTGTCGCACGGGATCGCGCAGGGTGTCTTCGCCGGCCTGTGGCACAAGACGGCGGTGTTCGAGATCACCGAGAAGGGCGCGGGCGACTCGGCACCGGCGGCCGCCGACGCGTCCGCGCTGCAGATGGAAGCCGCCAGGCCCGCCGCTGCGGTCCGCCAGGCCGGACCCGCCTGGGCAGGCGTGCGTGAGGAGGCGCTGCTCCTGATCGGCCTGCTCTTCTGCGTCGCAGCGATGGCCTGGACACGGCTGCCGAACCACCTCGAATCGGCAATGTGGATGACCATCCTGGTGCTGCAGGCGGTGCCTTATGCAGCCGCCCTCAGCTGCGCTGGCCTCTCCGCCCTCCCGGAGTTCCGTACCCGCACCCGGCCACGCCATTCGCTCCAGACGGCTGCCGCTTCGGCCGGGCCCCGCCTGCTGGCGACTGCCCGCGTGATGAGTGGCGTCAACGACGGGGGCGGCACGCCCTCGGGTGCCTGAGCAGCCTGCTGCAACCCGACCGCCCGCGTCTCGCGGGCGGTTGCTCCAGTACGGACTGCTGCTGGATGCCCTGTACCTGGGCTATAATCTAGGGTTCTCCGAGCAGCACGCCTGCTCGGGCACGGTCATCCCTCCACACAGAGCAAAGACATGAAAGAAGGCATCCATCCCGCGTACCGCGAAGTGGTATTCCAGGACATGGCGAGCGGGTTCAAGTTCATCACCCGCTCCACGGTGAACAGCCGTGAAAAGATCAAGATGGAGGACGGCAAGGAGTACCCGCTCTTCAAGCTCGACGTCACGTCGGAGTCCCATCCCTTCTATACAGGCGCGCAGCAGCGCATCATCGAGACCGGGCGGGTCGAGAAGTTCCGCCAGAAGTTCGCCCGCGGCGGCAAGGTTGCCGAGACTGCCCCGGAGGCGGGTCCTGACCAGCCATCCACCAAGGACAGCGCCAAGAACGCGAAAGGTTCCGCCAAGGCCTGATCAGCGACGAGCTTGCAGCAGGCCGACGCCGCCTCCTGTCTGAGAGATGCGCGCCGCTGGCGCGCTTGTTCCTGGCGCCCGTCCTGACGCCGCGCCGCCAGCGGCAATCCGGTCTGTCTGCAACAGGCACCTGATTCCCGCGTGAAGCCCTTCCTTGTCACTTCGCTAGAAGCCGGCCGGCTCCCCCGCTGGATTCCTGTGCTGTTGTGCGCGGTGTATGCAATTGCCGGCCTCTTCGGCCGGGATCCCTGGCGTCCGGACGACGCAGCCGGTTTCGGTATCGCCCACACGATGGCGACCGGTTCGGCCATAGACTGGCTGGTTCCCAATGTGCACGGGACGCTGGTGCCGCAAGGCGGGCCGCTGCCCTTCTGGCTCGGCGCGATCGGCATTCGCATGGGCGGATTGCTGACCCTCCTGTCGCGAAGCCTTGCCGAAGGAAGTCTCGGCGCCTACCTGCCGCGGCTGGGGATCTCGCCGGATCTTGCTTTCCGCTCGGTTGCGGCGGCCGGGCTGGCTCTCGCGTTGGCCTCGCTCTGGTACGCCACTTACGCCTTCGCGCGCAGGCCGGAAGTCCAGCCGGACGATCCGTTCGGCGCAGCTGCCAGCCGCAAGGACTTCGCGCGCGCCGTGGCCGATTCGGCATTGCTCGCCATGCTCGCGAGCTTCGGGCTGCTTGCGCGGGTGCATGAAACCACCGTGCACGCTGCCGAGGTGACCTGGATCGCAATCTACCTCTTCGGACTCGGCTGCGCACTCCAGCGGCCGCGGCTCGGCGGCGTCATCGTCGGCCTGGCCATCGCGGCCACCTTGCTGACCCGTGGTATCCCGCTCGCAGTGGTACTGGCGCTGACGACGCTCGTATTGTCGCTGTCGGTGCATCCTTACCGGCTGGTCATCGGCTGGTTCAGCCTTTCCTGGGTGCCGGTGGCCCTGTTGGGGTCCATTCTCTGGCCGGCGATGCTCGCGCACTACAGCGAGCCCGGCGCGGTCTTCATCCACTCGATCGGGGCCGTCAGCACGATTGCAGCCGACGGCGCCCCGGCCGGCCCCCGCAGCGCCGGCGAGACCGCCACGTCGAGCGCCGTGGTGCAGCAGTACCTGGACGAGTGGCTGAGCTGGAACGCCGGCCTCCTGCAAGGACCGACGCATGAGTCGATGAAGTATTACGCGCGCACGGCGGTCTGGTTCTTCTGGCCGCTCTGGCCCTTCGTCCTCTGGGCGATCTGGCGCTGGCGCGGCAGCCGGCGCGAGGCCCCCGTGGCGGTGCCGGCGGTGATGCTGGTCCCGCTGGCCTTGCTGGCCCTGCTCGACCCGCAGGGCTCCGAAGCGTCGCTGCTGCCGCTGGTGCTGCCGATGACGATGCTGGCCGCGCTGGCACTGCCGACCATCCGGCGCAGCGTAGTCGGCCTGATCGACTGGTTCTCCGTGATGACCTTCTCGGTCGTCGGCTTTGCGATCTGGGCTTACTGGATCGCCTTCATGACCGGGTTTCCGCCCCGCATGGCCGAGAAGGCCCAGGAGGCGGTGCCGGGCTTCCAGGCGCCCCTGTCGCTGCTGGAACTGGGGCTTGGCCTGCTTGCTACAGCCGCCTGGATCGCGCTGGTGCTGTGGCGCGTCTCGCGCCAGCCGCGGCCCTTCTGGCGGCCGATGGCGCTATCCTCAGGGGGCATGGTGCTGACCTGGTTTCTGCTGATGAGCCTGTGGCTGCCCGCCGCGAATTTCAGGAAAAGCTACCGGGAGGTGGTGGGCCCGATCCGGGACATCCTCGCCGCCGAAAGCGGCTGCGTCACCGGCGTGGGCCTCGATGTCGCGCAACGCGCGCTGCTGGCGTACTACGGCAACGCCCGCTTCATCCGCCTGCCGCGCATGGACAGCGACGAGCAGCCGGCGCGCGCCGAGTCATGCCGCTGGATGCTGGTATCGGACGGGGAGAGCCTGCCTCACGATATCGTCCAGCTCACCGACGGCACCGCGGATGGCGGCTGGACGCTCATCTGGCACGGTCAGCGCCGCGTCACCCGCGGCGAGAGGCTCTTCCTCTACGCGAGGGAAGGCCTGCCGATGAAGTGATCGCGGTAGTACCGCAGCTCCTCGATCGACTCGAGGATGTCGGCCAACGCGGTATGCGCGCTGCGCTTGTCGAATCCGCGCGCCACCGCGGGCGACCAGCGCTTGCACAACTCCTTGAGCGTGCTGACATCGACGTTGCGGTAGTGGAACCAGGCCTCCAGTTCCGGCATGTAGCGCGCCATGAAGCGACGGTCCTGGCAGATGGAGTTGCCGCACATCGGCGACTTGCCCTGTGGCACCCAGTCCCGCAGGAAGTCCAGCAGCTGTTTCTGCGCCATCGATTCGGTCAGCCGCGATCTACGGACCTGCTCGGTCAGCCCGGAACGCCCATGGGTGGCGGTGTTCCAGGCATCCATCGCGTCCAGGACGCTGTCGGGCTGATGAATGACCAGCACCGGCCCTTCCGCCACGGGATTGAGATCGCTGTCCGTGATGACCACCGCAACTTCGATGATGCGGTCGATCTCCGGGCGCAGGCCGGTCATCTCCATGTCGACCCATACCAGGCGGGTTTCGTCGGTTCCGGTGGATGCCCTGGCGGGCGCAGCACCTGACGCCGCCGCCGCGCCGTTCTCCGTGCCTGCGGAAACTTCCTGCTGCTCCTGCCCGGCTGCGCCCGGCCCCGCCTCCCGGCCTGCGCCCGCGCCGGTACTCGCGTACTTCGAATTGCCGTTCATGGTGACGTCTGCCAATGCCGCGGACGGACGCGCAAAGCCGCCGCTCCCGAAAGTTTTGCCGATACTGATGACATCAGGCGCCTTGCGCCTGCGCCATGCTCTAATTATCACATGCAAGCAACGACTCTCAGCGTGGCGTTCCTCATGTTCCTGGCGTTGTCGGTGTCGGTGCGCCTGTGGCTGGCCTCGCGCCAGATCCGGCATGTGGCCGCCCACCGCAACGTCGTGCCGGAGCAGTTCTCGCACCGGATCACCCTGGAGGCGCACCGGCGCGCGGCGGACTACACCGTTGCCAAGGTCAAGCTGGGGCTCGTCGACAGCCTCATCTCCGCGGTCGTCCTGGTCGTCCTGACCTTGCTCGGCGGCCTGCAATGGCTGGCCGGCCTTTGGGCTGCGTGGCTGCCGGACGCGCCCCTGCTGCAGCAGCTTGCTCTCGTTGTCTCCGTCGTGGTCCTGACGTCTGTGATCGAGATTCCGCTGGATGCCTTTCGCCAGTTCCGGCTGGAAGCCCGGTTCGGCTTCAACCGCATGACGCCGGCGCTCTTCCTGGCGGATCTTTTCAAGAGCGCCGCACTAGGCGCCGCCATCGGCGTCCCCCTGCTGGCCGCCATCCTGTGGCTGATGCTGCAGGCCGGCGAGCACTGGTGGCTCTGGGCGTGGGTGCTGTGGACGGCATTCAACCTCGTCATCCTGCTCGTCTATCCGACGCTGATCGCACCGCTGTTCAACAAGTTCAAGCCGCTCGAGCCCGGCGAGGTGCGCAGCCGGGTGGAAGGCCTGCTGAGCCGCTGCGGCTTCGCCTCGAACGGACTGTTCGTGATGGACGGCAGCCGGCGGTCGGCCCACGGCAACGCGTACTTCACCGGCTTCGGCAAAGGCAAGCGGATCGTCTTTTTCGACACCCTGCTGTCGCGCCTTGACGTCGACGAAATAGAAGCCGTGCTGGCCCATGAACTCGGCCACTTCAAGAAGCGCCACATCATCAAGCGCCTGGGCTTGAGCTTCATCGGCAGCCTGGCTGCGCTGGCGCTGCTGGGCTACCTTTCCCGCCAGCTCTGGTTCTACCAGGGCCTGGGCGTGCACATCGATCCGCTGGCGGGGCCGCCGGCCGGTATCGCGCTGCTCCTTTTCGTGCTGGCGCTGCCCGCGTTCACCTTCGTCCTGCGTCCGCTGCTGACCTGGGTTTCCCGGAAGGACGAGTTCGAGGCCGACGCCTATGCCGCTTCGCTGGCGGACCCGGGCCGTCTCACCAGCGCACTGGTCAAGCTGTACGAAGACAACGCGTCCACCCTGACGCCGGACCCGGTGCATTCGGCGTTCTACGACTCGCATCCGCCTGCAGCCATCCGCATCGACCGACTGAGTTCGATGGCTGCGGCCGCCTGACGGCAGGGCCACGCCTGCAGGCCGCCCACCGCCGCCGCTCTTGGTCTCCAGACCCCTTTCCGTTGCAGAGCCAGTAGCGCAGATCATCGCCGCCTATGGGCGGCAGTTCCTGCTGCGGCCGCCGGAGGGCGGCCCGCCGTTGAATGCAGTCGCCAGGGGCCGGCGCAGCGATTGCGTCGTGGGCGACCGGGTCACCTACCGAAAGCTCAACGAGCAGCAGGCGGTGATCGAGGAAATCCAGCCGCGCACCAACCGGGTCACCCGCAGCGACAACTTCCGCTCGAAGACCATCGCGGCAAACATCGACCAGGCGGGCATCGTCGTCAGCGGCTATCCCCGCTTCAACGAAGCCCTGCTGGTGCGCATCCTGATCGCCCTCGAGTCGGAGGCGATCCCGTGCCTGCTGATCGTGACCAAGCAGGACCTGGACGTCTCTCGTGAAGCGATGGCGGCGCGGCAGGAGGTCTACCGGTGTCTCGATTATCCGGTCGTCACCACTGCCGCCAAGGCGGCGCCGGCGTCCCTGGATCCGCTCACGGCACTGCTGCGCAGCAAGCGCACCCTGCTGCTGGGCGAGAGCGGAATGGGCAAGTCGACCCTGATC
>JACCRJ010000437.1 GCA_013813615.1 Lautropia sp.
CTCCAGGCCGGTGCGACCTTACCGATTTCTTCGCCAACTAGTGGCATGCGATGATACGCGCATCGTCGAGAATCCTCTGGACCGTCAGTCATGAACATCGTCATCCTCGCGGCCGGGTTGGGCAAGCGGATGAAATCCGACCTGCCGAAGGTACTGCACCAGATCGCCGGCCGCCCGTTGCTGGGTCATGTCCTCGGTGCGGCCCACAGTCTAAAGCCGAACAAACTGGTGGTCGTCTACGGCCACGGCGCCGAGAAGGTCCTGGCCGCCTTGCAGGCGCCGGACGGCGGTTTGCCGGCGACCGGCGGCGCTCCGGCCATCGACTGGGTGCTGCAGTCGCCACAGTTGGGAACCGGCCATGCGGTCGCGCAGGCCGTGCCGCACCTGGACGAGGCCCATCCGACCCTGGTCCTCTACGGCGACGTGCCGCTGGTCAGCCCCTCGACCCTGCAACGGCTGCGCGAAGCCACCGACGGCGGCAGCGCAGTCGCCCTGCTGACCCAGGTGATGCCCGACCCCACCGGGCTCGGGCGTATCGTGCGCAAGGACGGCAAGGTGGCCAGGATCGTCGAGCACAAGGATGCCGACGCCGAGACGCTGCGCATCAGGGAAATCAACACCGGCATCCTGATCGCGCCGACATCGCCACTGAAGTCCTGGCTGGTCGCGCTGCGCAACGACAATGCGCAAGGGGAGTACTACCTGACCGACATCATCGCGGCAGCAGTCAGGGACGGCATCATCGTCAACACCGTGCATCCGGCGGCGTTGTGGGAGACACTCGGCGTGAACAGCAAGACGCAACTGGCGGAGCTCGAACGACAGCATCAGCGCAACCTGGCGTTTTCGCTGACCGAGTCCGGCGTCACGCTGGCAGATCCTGCGCGCATCGACATCCGCGGCAGCCTGCAGTGCGGCCGCGACGTCAGCATCGACGTCGGCTGCATCTTCGAAGGCACGGTGACGCTGGGCGACCGGGTGCGGATCGCGGCCAACTGCGTGATCCGGGACGCCGAGATCGGCGACGACGTCGAGGTCCTGGCGATGAGCCATATCGAGCAGGCGAAGGTCGGGACCCGCTCGCGGGTCGGTCCGTTCGCGCGGCTGCGCCCGGGCACCGAACTGGGCGAAGACAACCATGTCGGCAACTTCGTCGAGTTCAAGAATGCGAAGATGGCCAGCGGCTCCAAGGCGAACCACCTGGCCTACGTCGGCGATGCGAAGATCGGGGCGCGGGTCAACATCGGCGCCGGCACCATCACCTGCAACTACGACGGCGCCAACAAGCACCAGACCGTGATCGAGGACGATGTCTTTATCGGCAGCGACTCGCAACTGGTGGCGCCGGTGACGGTGCGACGCGGGGCAACCCTGGGTGCGGGCACCACGCTCACGCGTGAGGCCCCACCGGATGCGCTGACGGTAAGCCGGGCAAGGCAGGTGACGGTGGCTGGCTGGACACGGCCCGTGAAGAAGAAATAGGACAACGAGCATGTGTGGAATCGTCGGAGCAGCCTCTCATCGGAACATCGTTCCGATCCTGATCGAGGGACTGAAGAAGCTGGAGTACCGCGGCTACGACTCCGCCGGAATCGCGATCATGAACGGATCGATGACGCGGGTGCGCGCGGTCGGCCGGGTTGCGGAACTCGATGCGCGGGCACGCGAGAGCAAAGCGTCCGCACCGGTAGGCATCGCCCACACCCGCTGGGCCACCCACGGCGGTGTGACCGAAGGCAATGCCCATCCGCACATCTCGAGCCAGGGCGACCTCGACATCTCGGTCGTCCACAACGGCATCATCGAGAACCATGAGGTACTGCGCGCGCGGCTGCGTGGCCTGGGTTACGAATTCCAGTCACAGACCGACACGGAAGTGGTGGCGCACCTGGTGCATTCGCTGGTGCGCGGCGGCCTCGACCTGTTCGAGGCAGTCACCAAGGCCGTCAACCAGCTCGAAGGCGCCTATGCACTCGCCGTCATCAGCAGTCGTCAGCCGCAACTGGTGGTCGGCTCGCGGCGCGGCTCGCCGCTGCTGCTGGGCGTGGGCGTCGACGGCAGCGGCCACGGTGAGAACTTCCTCGCCTCGGACACGTCGGCGCTGCTGCAGGTGACCAAACACGTGACCTACCTCGAGGAAGGCGACGTGGTGGAGATCCGCGCCGACGGCTACCGCATCGCCGACGCGCAGGGGACACTCGTCGAACGGCCGATCATCGAGAGCCAGCTGACGGCGGATGCCGTCGAGCTCGGCACCTACGACCATTACATGCAGAAGGAGATCTTCGAGCAGCCGGGCGCGATCGCCAATACGCTGGAGATGGTCCAGCACGCCCGATCGTTGTCGGCCGGCCTGTTCGGCGCGCAAGCGCAGGAGATCTTCGGTCGGATGAAGCAGGTGCTGATCCTCGCCTGCGGCACGAGCTACCACGCCGGGGTGGTCGCCAAGTACTGGCTCGAATCGATCGCCGCCATCCCGGTCAGCGTCGAGATCGCCAGCGAATACCGTTATCGCGTTTCCGTTCCGCTGCCGGACACCCTCGTCATCACCGTCTCCCAGTCGGGCGAGACGGCCGATACGCTCGCCGCTCTGCAGCACGCCAAGTCCCTGGGGCTGCACGACACCCTGAGCATCTGCAATGTCCCCGAGTCCGCGTTGATCCGCCAGAGCAAGCTGCGTTTCCTGACGCGCGCCGGCCCGGAGATCGGCGTCGCGTCGACCAAGGCGTTCACCACGCAACTGGCTTCGCTATTCGTGCTGACGCTGGTCGTGGCGAAGATGCGCGGCCGGCTGACGGTGGCCCGGGAGTCCGAACTGCTCGCCCAACTGCGCCACCTGCCGGCCGCCATGAACCACGTGCTGGCCATCGAACCCGCCGTCAAGGCCTGGGCGCTGCGGTTCGCGACCAAGCATCACGCCCTGTTCCTCGGCCGCGGCGTGCATTTCCCGATCGCGATGGAAGGCGCGCTCAAGCTCAAGGAGATCACCTACATCCATGCCGAGGCGTACGCCGCCGGCGAGCTCAAGCACGGCCCGCTCGCGCTGGTCGATTCGAGCATGCCGGTGGTGGTGGTCGCGCCGAGGGACGTGCTGATCGAAAAGCTCAAGTCCAATCT
>JACCRJ010000469.1 GCA_013813615.1 Lautropia sp.
GTTCAGGACGATCGGCGTGCGCGGAAAATCCGCCGCCACCTGCGCAGCCTCCTGCAGATGCCAGTACGGTACCCGCAGGTCCCAGGACAGCCGGTGCTCCTGCAGCCTTTCGAATCCCTCCAGCCACTTGGGGTCCTGCATCGTGCCGGGTGCGCCCGGCGACATCGTGTCGGGCGACCGCGCCGTGACCGGCTTCGAGCGGATGCCGCGCACGAGCGGAAACGACGCCTGGCGGGCCAGCACTTCGGCCGAGTTTTCGGTGTGGAACCAGGCATGGGCCACGATTGCGGTCGGGATGCCTTCGGCCTCGTGAACCCGGGTGAGCCATTCGGTTTCGCCGGACTGGTCGTCGCGGTTCCATTCGGCTTCGCAGTGGACGGTGGCAAGGACGTTGTGACGGGCGGCGTCGCGCCGGTAGTCCGCCGGCATGTAGTTGCGCTTGAGTGGCTCATAGTTTCCGAGGAAGAAATGATGCTCGGGACGATCCGCAAGCCAGGGGTAGTAGTTCTTGTCCAGGTCCCACAGGTGGTGATGAGCATCGATCAGGGTCACCGCCTCGGCGTCGTCGATCCCCTGGTCGTGGATCGTGCGCGACCGCGTGTCGTTCATACCCTGGTGCCTCCATCCACCATCACCGTGGACGCGGTCACGAAGGATGCCTCATCGGAGGCGAGCCAGAGGATGGGGAAGGCGACCTCGCGCGCGTCTGCCCAACGCCGCTGCAGGTTGTGGTCGACCTGCTCGGTTCGCAGGTCGTTCTCGGTGCGCCCGGCCTGCATCGCGCGCCGCACGTGGAACGGCGTCAGCGTCAGGCCCGGGCAGACAGCGTTGACCCGTACCCTGTTCGGGGCCTCCTCGAAGGCGAGCGTACGCGTCATGGACAGGATGCCCGCCTTGGTGACGTCGTACTGGCCCATGCCGACGCGCGGATTGACCGCGTGGGTGGAAGAGACGTTGACGATGGCGCCGCGGCCGGATTGCCGCAGCGCCGGCAGCGCTTCCCGCGCGAGGTAGGCGTAGCTGAGCAGGTTGACCGCGAGGATCTTCTGCCAGGTCTGCGCTTTGGCCTCGGCCAGTGGCTCGTAGGAGCGGATGCCGGCGAGGTTCACCAGCACGTCCAGTGCACCAAGTCCGGCCAGTACCCGTGCGACGATGTCCGCGGCGGCAGGCTCGTTGCCGACATCAGCGGCAATCTCGAGCACCTGTGCACCGGCGACCTGCCCGCGGATCCGCGCGGCAGCTTCCCCGAGCGCCGGACCCTCCAGGTCCACCAGCGCGACCGCCGCGCCTTCTTCGCAGAACAGCTGTGCCGTCGCAGCGCCGATGCCGCCGGCGCCGCCGGTGATCAACGCGACCTTTCCTTCGAGTCTTCCCATCGTGATTCTCCTTGAATCGCGGGTTCGGCTGTACGCGCCCGACGTGCAGCCTCAGCCAAGCGTGACGATGCTATCGGGCGTTTCCAGTTCCCCGCACCACGCCCGCCAGAGCCCGGCGACGCTGTAGATCGACATCAGCATGCCGCACACCGGGATGGCCGCATACCAGTAGACCTTGTCGATCTGCAGGAACGGCGTGGTCTCACCGGAGTTCTGCATGAAGTCCAGGCCCTTCCACGCGAGAACGGCGGCCAGGGCGAGCATCGCGAGGTGGACCAGCAGCGCCAGCACCCGGCGGGCGCGCGGGCGCAGCAGGCGGTCGATGGCATCCACCCGGTAGAGCGCGCCCTCCCGCCAGAGCGCGACCGAGCCGATGAAGGTCATCCAGATGAACAGGAGCTCGATCAGCTCGTCGTAACCGGAGAGCTTGACGAGCGGCAACAGCCGCTGTAGGACGCCGAGCGACAACAGCAGGAACAGCCCGATCAAGCAGCCGATCACCGTCCAGCGACAGGTCAGGGCGACAGCCCGATCGACCTGCCCCAGCGCCTCGCGCAGGGCCGGCGTCATCTGATCACCCCGGAGCCGAGGGAGTTGGGCAACCAGGTGGCGCTCGCAGGCACGTAGGTGACCACGGCGAGCACTGCCAGAAGCGCGAGCAGGTATGGGGCCAGTTCATGGACGATGTCCGAGATCGGGACTTTCGCGATGCCCGCCACTACGTATAGGCACAGGCCCACCGGCGGGGTCACCAGGCCGATCATCAGGTTGAGCACGATGATGACGCCGAAGTGCACCGGATCGACGCCGATCGCGGCCATGACCGGCGCGAGGATCGGATAGGTGATGATCAGAATCGCGATAGCCTCGAGGAACATCCCGAGAAGCAGCAGGACGAGATTGACGATCAGCAGGATCACCCAGGGCTCGTTCGACAACGTCATCAGCGACTTCAGGATCGCGTCCGGAACCTGCTGCTGGATGAGCACCCAGCCGAAGGGCGCCGACATCGCGATGATCAGCATAACCTGAGCCGTCTGCCGTCCGGTCTCCCACAGCGTATCCAGCAGGCGCCAAAGGACAGCTCGCGGTAGACGAAGCGGCCGAGGACGAAGGCGGCCAGTGCGGCAACCACGGCCGCCTCGGTCGGCGTCGCGATACCCGAGAAGATGACCGTCAGGATCAGCGGCGGCAGAGCCAGGGCGGGTGCCGCCCGTAATACGGTTCGCAGCGCCTCCCGCAGCGGCGGCAGCCCGGCCGAGCGGGGCAGGTCCAGCCGTTCGGCTGCGATCGCAATCGCAGCCATCAGGCCGAGTCCCATCAGCAGCCCGGGAACGATGCCGGCGAGGAAAAGGGCGCCGACGGAAACGTTGGCGAGGCTGCCGTAGATCACGAACGGTATGCTGGGCGGAATGATCGGCCCGATCGTGGCGGACACCGCGCTGATCGTCGCGGCATAGCGGGCCGTGTAGCCTTCCTTCACCATCGCGCGGATCTCGATCACGCCGAGGCCGGCGGCGTCGGCCCCTGCGGAGCCGGACATTCCTGCGAAGATCATGCTGCCGATCACGTTGACGTGCGCGAGGCCGCCGCGGCGCCGGCCTTCAGCAGTGCACGGCGGGCCGGAGGCGCGACCGATCTCCCGGCCGAGGATGCGATGTCGGGGGATGCCAGGGCCTGCGATGTCGGAGCGGGGGATTTCATGGTGTCTACTCGGTCTCTGGTTTCATTCTGTTATCGGGAAATCTTGCATGCAAGATTAGGTGAGGTCAAGCGCTGGTTTCCCGGCCTTGACTAGGGGAAGTCGGGACCTTGCCGCCGGGCGCGGCTAGCGCGAGCTGCTCTTCATCAGCCGCCGCCACCGCCAGCGACAAGCCGTTGCGGACGTGTTGCCGCATGCGCTGCGACACGGCATCGGCGTCCCTGGCCGCCAGCCGGTCGAGAATCGCGGCGTGCTCGTCGATCGCCTTCTGCCAGCGGGTCGGCCAGAGATTCGAGGCGTAGCGAGCCCGGTCGACGCGCAGTGCCAGCAGGTCCCAGACCCAGAGGAGCACCGGGTTGTCCGCGCATTCGACGATCCTGCGGTGGAACGCCTTGTTGGCCTCGAAGTATCCCGGCAGCTCGTCGTGGGCGTGATGCCGCAGCATCGTGTAGTGGAGGATTCCGAGCTCGGCAACCTGCGCATCCGAGATCCGCTTCGCAGCGAGCTCGCCGGCCAGTCCCTCGATCGTCGACACGACGTCGATCAACGCAGACGTCTGCGTAGCATCGAGCGGTGCAACCACCGGTGAACGGTTCGGCAGCGACTGAAGCAGACCTTCCTGGGTCAGCGTCTTGATCGCCTCGCGCACCGGTGTGCGCGACACCCTGAGCCGCTCGCAGAGCTCGCGTTCGTTGAGCCGTTCGCCGGGGGCCAGAACACCTGTGATGATCATGTTCCGCAGCACCGACGCCGTGGTCCGGTGCAGCTCGCCTTTGCGGTGCGGCGCCTGCGTTGCGTGTACTGCCAGCAGTGCGTCCAGGGGCGTCGGACCGGCGCTGCCTGCGGGCGGGGCGAGGGTGGACTGACGCGCGGAGGAGGCGTGGAACGTGGGAGTCGGGGTGGGTTGTCGCAAGGTTCGGCTCCGTGGGTCGAGGCAGCGATCTTGACAGACGGGCGGGCTTGTATGCAAGATTCGCCATGAATCTCCAGCAGATCTTCAGCGAATTCGCTCGCGCCGACGGGCGATTGCCGGTCGGACTGGTCGGCGCCGGCGAGTTTGGCGCCGCTTTCGTCGCCCAGGCCGCGCGCATGCAGGGCCTGGAG
>JACCRJ010000482.1 GCA_013813615.1 Lautropia sp.
CGCCGGCGGGCGCGCTCCGGATCGACCTCGATGACGAGCGCGACTCCTTCGTTCATGGTCACCGCCAGCGGCTGCGCGCCACCCATCCCGCCCAGCCCGGCGGTGAGCGTGATCCGGCCGCGCAGCGCCCCGTCGAAGTGCTGCCGAGCCAGCTCCGCGAACGTCTCGTACGTGCCCTGGAGGATGCCTTGGGTGCCGATATAGATCCACGAGCCGGCCGTCATCTGGCCGTACATCGTCAGGCCCTGGCGCTCCAGCTCGCGAAAGACATCCCAGGTGGCCCACTCGCCCACGAGGTTGCTGTTGGCGATGAGCACGCGCGGGGCCCACTCGTGAGTGCGGAAGACGCCCACCGGCTTGCCCGACTGGACCAGCAGCGTCTCGTCGTCGGCCAGTCGCCGAAGCTCGCGGATGATGGCGTCGAAAGCATCCCAGGAGCGCGCCGCCCGGCCGGTGCCCCCGTAGACGACCAGGTCGTCGGGCCGCTCCGCCACCTCCGGATCAAGGTTGTTCATGAGCATCCGCAGCGCCGCTTCCTGCTGCCAGCCGCGGCAGGTGAGCTCCGTGCCGCGGGGCGCGCGAACGGGACGAGCGCCGGCGGTCATGCGACCAAGCCACGCGAATCGCAGCGTGACGTGGCCGGATGACGGGCGCGCGTTGCGGAGCCGAGCAGGTTCACTGACATACGCGCATCCCAGCAGCGGTAGCCGGCGCGACCGGGGAAACAGCGCCTGGTGATCGTCCGGATCGAGCCTTCCAGTGCCTGGGCGCCTGACACCTGCCGTACCCGGTGCGCATCTGGCAGGCAGCCCGTCGCCGCCTCGTGGCTAACGCGGCCCTGATGCGCATCTGACATGGTTCCTGACGGATGCGCTGCCGGTCGCCCTTGCTTGTCCTCCACGAGCGCACGATACGCCACGATCGGCGCAGTACCCTGTCGCGGTGAGGACCACGAAGGTCGAGGCCAGGGTCGTCCAGGACTGGCGAGTCACCGGACCGATCCTCGAAGGACTGCGTCGCAGTGCCCTCCGCGAGATGACCGACGACGACGCGCTCGAGGCGGTGTTGGATCTACTGGATCTGGTCACGATCCTGCCCCCCAAGCGGAGCGGATCCGGTCTGGTCGAGCAACAGCGGTACTTCGGCCGCGCCCGGCCATGAACCCCATCCTGGAGGCCGCCGCCGAGATAGATCGATCGTGTACCACCCTCGGCCTGAAGTTCTGCTTCATCGGTGGCTTGGCGGTGCTGCGCTGGGGCGAGCCACGTCTTACGCGCGATGTCGATCTCACGGTCGTCTGTGCATATGGCTCGGAGGATTCGGTCATCGATCCGCTTCTCGAGCTGTTCTCCTCGAGGATCGACGATGCTCGACCCTTCGCCCTTCGGCACCGCGTGCTGCTGCTCCAGGCAGCGAACGCGATCCCCATCGACATCGCCCTCGGCGCCCTGCCCTTCGAAGAGAGGGCGGCCGAACGGGCCAGTCGGTGGCAGATCGAGGACGACCTGCGACTCCTGACATGCGGGCCGGAGGATCTCGTGGTGCACAAGGTCTTCGCCGGTCGTGATCGTGATTGGCTCGATGTCGAAGGAGTGATCGAGCGCCGACGGGCTACCTTGGATCGTCAGCTCATCCACGCCGAGCTGCGGCCCCTCCTCGAGCTCAACGACTCGACCCATCATCTCGTCCGAATGGACGCGCTGTTCGACCGCGCTTGAATGCCGCCTGTCTCGCCGTCCCGACATGTGCTACAGTTGTGCGTCAATGGAGACCAAGAGGCCGGAACCGGAACGAGTAGGGATCCGTGAGCTTCGGCAGAACCTGTCAGTCTACGTACGGCGAGTGCGCGAGGAGGGCCGCGCCTACCAGGTGACTGAGAGGGGCCAGCCGGTGGCGCGCCTGATGCCGCTGGAGGATCGCTCGCTGTCGACCTACGAGCGCATGGTGGCCGAGGGTCGCATCTCGCCCGCGAAGCGGTCCATGGCGACCCTGCCGCCGCCGCTGCCGTCCGGTCCAGGCACGTCGGCCTCCGCCATCCTGCTTGAGATGCGCGACGAGGAGCGATGGTAGTGGGCCGGGCGTACGTCGATGCATCGGCAGTCGTCAAGCTCGTCCTCCGGGAAGCGGAAAGCGACGCGCTGCGCGAGTTTCTGATGGCTCAGCCCAGCCCCTTGACCAGTCGGATCGCCACGGTGGAGGTGCGCCGTGCCATCGGACGAGCTACGGAGGCGCCTTACGAGGACGCGTTGGCCGCGGTCTGGGGCCGGGTCGAGATCATCGAGCTCGATACGGCCATCGCTGATGCGGCCGCCCTTGTCGCACCCCGGAGCATCCGCTCACTTGACGCCATCCACCTGGCTTCGGCGCTGGCCGTGGCCGATGAGCTGCATGCCTTCGTCACCTACGACGTTCGTCTGGCCCACGCGGCCGTCAGCTCAGGGCTGCCGGTGGTTTCGCCGGGCACGTAGCCGACGCGGGCCGCGGACGGTGAGCCCGGGCGTCAGGTCCATCCTCAGGGCGGCGAGACCTCTCGACTCAGGTGACGCGGGGGATACTGGAGCCGCGATGTCCCGTCGCGGTCGCGCACGCACTGCCAGGGAGCGAGCATCAGGACCTGTACGCGCCTGCCGGTGCCGTCCCTGATGACCAGGTGCATGCCCAGGTGGCTGGGGGTGGCGGTGCCGTCGCAGTGCACCGGCATGTCCAGCGCCGCGCCCCGGATACGAAGCCTGATCTTCAGGCGCCCGCCTGCCGCGGATATCTCGCCGCTGGTCAGGAAGGCGGCTCCCGACGACCGGAACGCGGCCCGACGGCGCGTGGCCTCATCGGACACGAAGTGGGCCCGGGGAAAGACATCTCGGCCGGACGGATGGGCTACCAGCTCCTTCCCACCGGTCTGCTCGTGGAGCACCTTGTGCAGCCGCACCTTGGCGCCACGCAGGTCGAGCGGGCGGGCCAGGGGTTGGTCGATCCAGAGATCGACGCGCGCCGCGCTGGACCCGACAGCTCGAGCCTTCCCGGCCGAAAGGGACGTCGCCTGGATGTCCCGACATCGTGATCCGTTGGACGGAGTGCCCAAGCCGCTGTACGTGTCGAATCTGCACTGGTAGGACCTCGACCACCAGGGGCCTCCGGCAAGGATGCTGGCGGCAGGGACTCCGAGACTGCACGAGCCGTATCGCCATGAGGTCCCGGCGGCGGGGTCGTAGGTGCATTCCTCGCTGACCGGCCCAGTCAACGTCTCGACGGCCTCGCCGTATCCCTGCTGTTCCAGGCCCGTGAACGTGCATTGCAGCTCGAGTGACCCGCCCAACTGATGACAGGGCGTCTGCCTGGGGAGAAGGCCGTCTATGTCGGTCCCCTCGTAGCTGTTGGGCGTCAGGCGCAGAAGGGCACTCGCCGTGAGGAGGGGTTGGCACTCCCCGGAGTACCACTCACCTTCGATGCAGCCCGTGACGCGCCAGCGATCCCACAGCAGGGGCAGGAACTGCTCGTATGTCCATCTCGTGAACTGCTGGCGGCCACCGCTCAGCGCCGCGCCCTTGCTGAGCGTCCACACCTGCGAGCTGACCAGGTGGCCCACCGTCGACATGAGCCCGTAGTCGCCCAGGACTTGGTGCCGGTGGTCGCCGATCGTGTCCTGTATCTCCTGACGAGTCTCGGCCAGCGTCCTCTGGACCTCTGCGATGGTGCGATCGAGCTCGCTCGGCTCCTGCTCCTCCGACGCCTTGGGCGTGGCGGCCATGGCGATCCCCAGGGCGCCGGCCGTGATCTCCGCGACCTGTGACACGCCCGGGATCTCCAGCGCTCCGACGATCTCCAGCATCCCTCCGAAAAGCTCGGGCAGGTCGACCCCCTCGGGCTTGACCACGCCTGACGCCTGCGCCAGCTTCAGATCGGCGGTGAGCGATGGGAACGTGGAGTCCTCGTCAAGGAAGAGGGCCGTCTGGATGTCGTCCAGGGCCGCGAAGTGGTCGATCACCTGGCCGGCCCAGAAGAGCTCGGCGATGATCTGGTTGGAGACCGCCGTCCAGACGGCGGGACTCACGGTGGACGCGCCGGCAGGTGGTGAACAGCTCTGGAATCGGGGCGGGCTGGCAGATATGGGGCCGCTGCATGTGCGCTCGATATCGGCCTGGTACGCCCGAAGCTGCCCGGCCGCGGCATCCCGTGCCGGGTCGGTGTAGACGTCACGGATGGAGCCCCTGGCGATCCCGAGATATCTCGTGAGGTCCCTGAGACCCGTCGCATCCAGCGTCGGGAAGCTCCCGTACGCGCCGTAGCGGGTCCATGCCGACGTCGCAACATCGAAACGCCAGGTGCGCACGCCGTGCGCTCCCCGGGCGAGCAGAGAACGTGCCTGCGAGCCCGGACTGAGCTTCGCGGTGGCGATCGTCTCGTAGTGCTGGGGATCCTTCCACGGGTCGCCTGCCAGCGCTGGCGTCGAGGCGGAGATGGCATTGCCCCAGCGATACCGGCCCTGGGCATCGAAGGCCAGCCTGAAGGCGAACATGCCGGTCGTGGAGCGGCCGATGACCTCATCCTTGCCGTCCCCGTCGATGTCCGCTGCCTGGATGGTCCGGAGATACTCGGGACGTCCGCCGAAGTCGCCCGTCCAGGGATTGCCCCCGCCCTGGTCGGAATGAGTCCAGCCTCCCGCGGGGTCGAAGTGAGCCATCACGAGGCCGTAGGTAGGCCCCGACCGGCGCGCCAGAAGGACCGGATGTCCGGCAGGAACGCCGTCGACACCATGAGCGAGCTGGATCGTGTCCAGGTCGCACCCGAAGGCGGTGGCAGGACCGCTGCCCACATGCACGGCGTCCACGCAGGGCCCTGACTGGGCCAGCTGCTGCCAGCTCCCGACCT
>JACCRJ010000487.1 GCA_013813615.1 Lautropia sp.
ATCCGGGACTGCCCCAACCCGACCGAAGCACAAATCCGCGAGGGGCTGGACGGCAACATCTGCCGCTGCACCGGCTACCAGAACATCGTCAAGGCAATCCAGCAGGCCGCCGGCGTCGCGTCGACCACCGGCGGGCGTCCTGCCCAGCCGGCCGCCGCACGCGCCTGACCACAATCAACGGAGGCTGGACCGTCCCGCCTCGGCAAGGAGCCTTTCATGACCGACCTGTCCAACTCGCCCATCGGTAAATCGATAGCGAGAAAAGAAGACTTCCGTTTCCTGACCGGCGTCGGCCAGTACACCGACGACGTGGTGATGCAGCGCCAGACGTACGCGGTCTTCCTGCGGTCCCCGCATGCCCACGCCCGGATCCGGAGCATCGACACCAGCGCCGCGGCAGCAGCGCCCGGCGTGATCACCATCTTCACCGGCGCCGACCTGAAGGAGGCCAAGGTCGGCGGCCTGCCCTGCGGCTGGCTGATCCACAGCAAGGACGGCACGCCGATGAAGGAGCCTGGCCATCCGGTGATCGCCCACGACAAGGTGCGCCATGTCGGCGACCAGGTCGCCCTGGTGATCGCGGAGACCTACTTCCAGGCACGGGACGCAGCCGAACTGATCGAGGTGGACTACGAGACCCTTCCGGCGGTTGCCGACACCGCCACCGCTGCCGGCAGCGCCAGCCTGGTCCACGACGACGTGCCCGGCAACGTCTGCTACGACTGGGGCCATGGCGACGCGGCGGCAGTGGATGCAGCGTTTGCGCGGGCGGCCAGGGTCACCACGCTTGAATTCGTCAACAACCGGCTGATCCCGAATGCTATGGAGCCCCGCGCGGCCAACGCCGTCTACAGCCGGCACGACGACAGCTACACCCTTTATGTCGCCAACCAGAATCCCCACGTCGAACGGCTCCTGATGTGCGCCTTCGTCCTGGGCCTGCCGGAATCCAAGGTCCGGGTGATCGCCCCGGACGTGGGCGGCGGCTTCGGCTCCAAGATCTTCCTGTACGCGGAGGAGACGGCTCTGATCTGGGCCTCCAAGCGGGTCGGACGGCCCATCAAGTGGACCGCCGAACGCAGCGAGTCGTTCCTCACGGATGCGCACGGCCGCGACCACGTAACCAAGGCGCAACTGGCGCTCGACGAGAAAGGCAACTTCCTGGCGATGCGGGTCGACACCATCGCCAACATGGGAGCCTACCTCTCGACCTTCGCGTCGTCGGTGCCGACGATCCTCTATGCAACGCTGCTTGCCGGGCAGTACCGCACGCCGGCCATCTACTGCTCGGTGAAGGCGGTTTTCACCAACACCGCGCCGGTGGATGCCTACCGCGGCGCCGGCAGGCCGGAGGCAACCTACGTTGTCGAGCGGCTGGTGGAGCGGGCGGCCAGGGACATGAAGATGGACCCGGCTGCGATCCGGCGGCAGAACTTCATTACCGAGTTCCCGTATGCGACACCGGTCGGCCTGACCTATGACATCGGCAACTATGCCGCGACCCTGGACCGCGCGATCGAAATGGCGGACGTCGCCGGGTTTCCTGCCCGCAAGGCCGAGGCGGCCAGGCAGGGCAAGTTGCGCGGCCTCGGCTATTCCTGCTACATCGAAGCCTGCGGCCTCGCCCCCTCCAATATCGCCGGCGCCCTGGGCGCGCGAGCAGGCCTGTTCGAGGCCGGCGAAGTCCGCGTCCACCCGACAGGGACCGTCACCGTGTTCACCGGCTCGCACAGCCACGGCCAGGGCCATGAAACCACCTTCGCCCAGGTGGTGGCCGGGCGGCTCGGCATCCCGATCGAGAACATCGAGATCGTGCACGGTGACACCGGCCGCGTGCCGTTCGGCATGGGAACCTACGGCAGCCGCTCGCTGTCGGTGGGTGGCACGGCCATCGTGAAAGCGGTCGACAAAATCATCGCGAAAGGCAAGAAGATTGCGGCGCATCTGCTGGAAGCGGCGGATACCGATATCGAATACGAGAACGGCGAGTTCAAGGTAGCGGGCACCGACAAGAAGGTGCCGTTCGGCCAGGTGGCGCTCACGGCCTACGTCCCGCACAACTACCCGCTGGACAAGCTCGAGCCGGGGCTGAACGAAAACGCTTTTTACGATCCGACCAACTTCACCTACCCTGCGGGCTCGTACGTCTGCGAGGTCGAGGTGGACCAGGGCACCGGCAAGACCAGCGTGGTGAAGTTCACCGCCGTCGACGACTTCGGCAACATCGTCAACCCGATGATCGTCGAAGGTCAGGTGCAGGGCGGTATCGCGCAGGGGCTGGGTCAGGCGATGATGGAAGCCTGCGTCTATGACGCCGACGGCCAGTTGCTCACCGGCTCCTATATGGATTACGCGATGCCCCGCGCTGCCGACCTCCCCAACTTCGACATCGACAACTGCGTGACCGCCTGCACCCACAATCCGCTCGGCGTGAAAGGCTGCGGCGAAGCCGGCGCCATCGGCTCGCCGCCTGCATTCATCAACGCCCTCACCGACGCGCTCGGTCACGAGGACATTGCAATGCCGGCTACCCCGGAACGCGTCTGGCGGGCCCTGCGGACTGCCCGCGCCTGATACGCCCGATCCCCCAGGAGACAAGACATGTATCAATTCGACTACCAGCGCCCGGCTGCGGTGAACGATGCGGTGAAGATCGCGAGCGGCGAGGCACGCTACCTCGCCGGCGGCCAGAGCCTCGTGCAATCGATGAAGCTGCGCCTGGCCTCCGCCAGTACCCTGGTCGACCTCGGCGCCATTCCCGACCT
>JACCRJ010000521.1 GCA_013813615.1 Lautropia sp.
CCGCCCAGGTCTTCTTCTTCAGGATGCGCGCGACCGTCTCGTCGGCCTTGGCGCCGGACAGCACATAGTCGGCCTTCTGCGGGTCCAGGCGCTGGATGTCCTTGCCGACCTTGCGATAGAAGCCGGCGCCGCTCTTGGCGCCGAGCGCGCCCTTGTCGATCAGCGCCTTCAGCACCGCCGGTGTTTCATAGACGGCTGCGAAAGAGTCCCTGATGTTCTCCTGCATCGTGCGGATGACGTGGGCCATCGTGTCGAGGCCGACCACGTCGGCGGTGCGGAAGGTGCCGGACTTGGCGCGACCGAGCTTGTCGCCGGTCAGGTCGTCGACCACGTCATAGGTCAGGCCGAAGTTCTCGACCTCCTTGAACGTGGCCAGGATGCTGAAGATGCCGATGCGGTTGCCGATGAAGTTCGGCGTGTCCCTGGCGCGGACGACGCCCTTGCCCATCGTGCTGGTGAGAAAAGCCTCCAGGCGGTCCAGCACCGCCGGCTCGGTATCGGCGGTCGGGATCAGCTCCACCAGGTGCATGTACCGCGGCGGGTTGAAGAAGTGCACGCCGCAGAATCGCTTGCGCAGATCGGCATCGAAGCCTTCCGACAATCCGCTGATCGACAGCCCGGACGTGTTGGACGCGAAGATCGCGTGCGGCGCGAGGTGCGGCGCCACCTTGCGGTAGAGATCATGCTTCCAGTCCATCCGCTCCGCGATGGCCTCGATGACCAGGTCGCAGCCCTGCAAAAGGCCCAGGTGGTCCTCGTAGTTGGCCGGCGTGATCCGGCTCGCGAGTTCCGGATGTCCCAGCGGCGCCGGGTTCATCTTCTTCAGCCCGGCGATCGCCTTGACGGTGATGCCGTTCTTCGGGCCTTCCTTGGCCGGCAGGTCGAAGAGGATCGCCGGCACGCCGGCGTTGACCAGGTGGGCGGCGATCTGCGCACCCATGACGCCGGCGCCAAGGACGGCGACCTTTCGGACGATGAGATTGTTCATGGTGTTCTCCGTGTCTGCTCGCGAATCCAGGTCTGGGTGCAGTCGTTTGCGAACCCGCTACTCAGAACAGCTCCACCGCCATATCCATCAGCGGCGCAGAACCGGCGCGGGCACTGCGGATCAGCATCGCCGTTTCCGGCTGCAGCTTGGCGAAGTAAAAGCGCGCAGTGGCGAGCTTGGCCTGATAGAAGGGATCGCCGGTCGCGGCACGGGCCAGCGCCACCACCGCGGTGCGCGCCCAGAAGTACGACAGCACGAAGTGGCCGATGATGCGCAGGTAGTCGACCGCGGCGGCACCCGCCTCGTCCGGATTGCGCATCGCCTTCATGCCGATCTCCATCGTCAGCTTCTCGACTTTGCCTGCCAGGTCCGCCAGCGGATTGATGAATTCCGCCATCTCGTCGCGGTGCCCCTCGGCTTCGATGAGGTCCTTGACCAGATCGCCGAACTTGCGCAGCTTCGCGCCGTTGTCCTGCAGCACCTTGCGTCCCAGCAGGTCCAGCGACTGGATAGCGTTGGTGCCTTCGTAAATCATGTTGATGCGCGCGTCGCGCACGTACTGCTCCATGCCCCACTCGCGGATGTAGCCGTGACCGCCGAACACCTGCATCGCCAGGTTGGTGGTGGCGAAGCCGTTGTCGGTGATGAAGGCCTTCACCACCGGCGTCAGCAGCGTGAGCATGTCGTTGGCGTCCTTGCGGACGTCCTCGTCGGGATGGCCGTCGGCGCGATCCGCCTGCAGCGCGAGCCAGAGCGCAAAGGCGCGGCTGCCTTCGGTATACGCCTTCTGCGTGAGCAGCATCCGGCGCACGTCCGGATGCACGATGATGGGGTCCGCCGGCTTGTCCGGCTGCTTGGGCCCGGTCAGTGCGCGCGACTGGGTCCGCTCCTTGGCATAGGCCAGCGAGTTCTGGTAGGCCACCTCCATCAGCCCGAGGGTCTGCATGCCCACGCCGATGCGGGCGGCGTTCATCATGACGAACATCGCCTGCAGGCCCCGGTTGGGCCCGGAGACCATCCAGCCGCGGGCGCCGTCGAGGTCAATGACGCAGGTCGAATTGCCGTGGATGCCCATCTTCTCCTCGATGCGAGCGCACCGGATGCCGTTGCGCTCGCCCAGGCTGCCGTCAGCGTGAGCGATGAACTTCGGCACGATGAACAGCGAGATTCCCTTGGTGCCCTGCGGCGCGTCCGGCAGGCGGGCGAGCACCAGGTGGATGATGTTTTCCGCCATGTCGTGCTCGCCGGACGAAATGAAAATCTTGGTGCCGGTGATGAGATAGCTGCCGTCGGGCTGCGGCTCGGCCCTGCTGCGCAACATGCCGAGGTCGGTGCCGCAATGAGCCTCGGTCAGGCACATCGTGCCGGTCCATTCGCCGGACACCAGCTTGGGCAGGTAGAGCGCCTTCTGCTCCGGCGTGCCGTGCTCGCGCAGGCAGTCATAGGCGCCGTGGGTCAGTCCCGGATACATCGCCCATGCCTGGTTCGCCGAATTCAGCATCTCCTGGAACGGTATGCCGATGGCGAACGGCAGCCCCTGGCCGCCGAGATCCGGATCGCAGGTGAGCGTCGGCCAGCCGGCCTGCTTGAACTGCTCCCACGCCTCCTTGAAGCCCTTCGGCGTGGTGACGACGCCGTCGCCGGCATAGCGGCAGCCTTCCTCGTCCCCCTCCCGGTTGAGTGGAAACAGAATGTCGGCGCAGAACTTGCCGCCTTCTTCGAGCACCTGGTCGATCAGCTCCCGGTTGACCTCGGCATGCCGGGGGATCTCGGACAACTGGCTTTGCGCATCCAGCAGTTCATGAAGAAGGAACTGGAAGTCTCGCAGCGGCGGAGTGTATTGGGGCATGGACTCGTCCTGGATCAGGCGGCCTGATGATGAGGTTGACGTGAATTTCGTTGCTGAGGGCGAGCCGCGTGCTGCTGCAACAGGCGGTCCATCGCGCGGCGCGCCCTGGGCAAGGCCTCGGCACTGCGCATCAGGCGCGAATCATGATGGAGCACCAGGATGATGCCGTAGACGCCGAAGACGAGATCATCGACGTCCGTATCGCTGCCGAGATGGCCTTCCTGGATCGCCTGCTGCACGGCGCGGCTGATCTCGCGCTGCCAGCCCTTGACCATCGACACGAGCTCGTCACGGACCGCGCCCGGCCGGTCGTCGTATTCGCTTGCGCCGGAGATCCAGATGCAGCCCAGCGCCGCTTCGATCACGGTGCGTTGCAGCCACTGGTTGAGGATCGCGAGGAGCCGCGGCAGTCCGCGGGGCTCGCGCAACGAGGGCCTGAAGATCTCGTCGATGAAGCGCTCCTCGTAGGCCTTCAGCACCGCGATCTGCAACTCCTCGCGCGACCCGAAGTGGGCGAAGACGCCGCTCTTGGACATGTGCATCTGCTCGGCGAGCGCGCCGATGGTCAGGCCCTCCAGGCCGGCACGGGAGGCCTGCTCGAGCGCTGCTTTGACGATGGCGGCCCGCGTCTGCTGGCCTTTGCGCAGGGCTGCATACCGCGAGATAGTCATCTGGAGGCACCCAATAAACGAACGTTCGTTCTATTTTAGGGGTTCCGCGGGGTCTGTCAATGCCCGACGAAGCCTGGCTAGAGCGGACGAGGCACAATGGCGATCCCGATGGCGATCATCCGAGCGGGCCGGTTGGCGGCTCGGCCGGAACCATCAGGCGGAGACAGCATGCGCGCGAACAGCATCAAGCAATTGTTCAGGAAGCAGCAATGTGCGCTGGGCGGCTGGTGTTCCGTCGGCAGCCCCTACAGCGCCGAGCTCATGGGCCACGGCGGCTTCGACACGGTGGTCGTGGACCTGCAGCACGGAATGATCTTCATCGAGCAGGCGATGACCATGCTGGCGGCACTCTCCTCGACGCCGGCGATGCCGATGGTGCGCGTGAGCGAGAACCACTTCTTCGAGATCAACAAGCTGCTGGATGCCGGCGCCTATGGCGTCATCTGTCCGATGATCGACGACGCGGCGGCCGCCCGACGGTTCGTCTCGGCATGCCGCTACCCGCCCGCAGGAACGCGTTCCTACGGGCCCACCCGCGGCTTCCTGTACGGCGGACCGGACTACTTCAGCGGCGCCAACGACGAGATCCTTGCGCTCGGCATGATCGAGACACCGCTGGGGCTTGCGAACGTCGATGAAATCGCCGCGACCGATGGCCTCGACGGCTTGTTCATCGGTCCGGCGGACCTCAGTCTTGCACTCGGCATCTCGCCGGTTCCCGACTGGCGCGCCGGTCCGCTGGCCAAGGCGATCGACGACATCCTGGCAAGCGCGCGCCGGCACGGCAAGCTCGCCGGCATCTTCTGCACCAGCGTGCCGTTCGCCCAGGACATGAAGAAGAAGGGCTTCGACTACATCAATCTCGGCAACGAGGCGGCCTACATCCGCGCCGCCTCGCAGGAGTGGGTCAGCGCCCTGAAGGGAACTGCGGTGGATTCCACGAAGGCCAGCGGTTACTGATACAGGGCTGCCGCAGCGCACGGGTGTCGTTCTCCCCTTTGACGATCGGTTATACCAATCTTTGAATTATTTTACTAATATTGTAATATAGCTAAGAAAGCTATAAAGTCCAGTATGGACCCCATTCTTAACCCGTTTGCCCCTGGCGCGGGTACCCCGCCACCGGAACTTGCCGGCCGCGATGACCTGCGCGCCTCCCTTCGCATTGCGCTTGAGCGGGCGAGGATCGCTCGACCAGCGAAGAGCGCAATGCTTGTCGGACTGCGCGGCGTCGGGAAGACCGTACTCCTCGATCGCATACGTGAGGACGCCGAAGCAGCCGGCATTCACACGATCCGGATAGAGGCGCCCGAAGGCCGCTCGCTCCCCGCCCTGTTGGCACCCCAGTTACGCCAGGCACTCTTGCGTCTGAGCCAGGTGGAAGCCGCGAAGGATTTTGCCGTGCGCGGCCTGCGCGCTCTAGCCGGCTTTGCCGGTAAGCTCAATGTCACGTTCGGCGACATAGAGGTGGGTCTGGATTACGACCCCGAGCCGGGTCTAGCTGACAACGGTGACCTGGAGCATGACCTGCAGGCACTTTTCGAACAAGTTGGATTGGCCGCCAAGTCCGCCAACACTGCGTTGGCTATCTTCATAGACGAATTGCAATACGTTGAGGAATCGCAACTGGCAGCATTAATCACCGCAATGCACCGGACGGAGCAGCGGCAGTTGCCCGTGGTGCTGGTCGGAGCAGGGCTGCCGCAGTTACGAGGGCGCATGGGTAACGCCAAGTCTTACGCCGAACGGCTGTTTGACTTTCCGGAAATCGGCCCGCTTCCACCTCCGGCCGCGCGCCGCGCTATTGAGAAGCCAATTCAGGATGAAGGCGCACGCGTCACGCCCGAAGCCTTGGACGCAATCCTGCAAGTCACGCAAGGCTATGCCTATTTTCTGCAGCAATGGGGTAGCCACACGTGGCGCGCGGCAAATGAGTCACCCATTGCCGCTGGCGACGTGGCAACTGCATCGGTTACCGCGATTGCAGCGCTTGACGAGAGCTTCTTCCGAGTCCGCTTCGATCGGCTGACACCAAAGGAGAAGAAGTACCTACGCGCCATGGCGGAACTTGGGGCTGGCCCCCACCGGTCCGGCGATATTGCAGCCTGCTATGGGGCAGGTGTTTCGTCCCTCGCTCCAACGCGAAGCTCGCTGATCGCGAAGGGCATGGTCTGGAGTCCGAATCACGGCGATACGGCCTTTACCGTGCCGATGTTCGATGAGTTCATGAAACGGACGATTCCGGGGGACGACTGGCGATAGGCTCCGTTCCGGCCGCGGCGCCTACGCGGCGTTCCAGAT
>JACCRJ010000533.1 GCA_013813615.1 Lautropia sp.
TCCCTGCAGCGCCCGACAAGCGACCGGACGATCCGGTTCCCGCACCTGCTCCCGCCCCTGGCGCTCCGGTTCCCGCACCTGCTCCCGCCCCTGGCGCTCCGGCTCCCGGCGCTCCCGCCCCCGGGGAGCCGACCCCGGCGCCGACCCCCGCACCGTCCGTTTCCGGCATGCTGGTGTGGACTGCGTTGCAGCGAGGGGTGTCCGTCGATCCTGCGCCGACCAATCCGATGACGAACTACCGCATGGTCAGAGCGCAGGACAACAGCTTCATCCATCTCGGTGGGGCGATCGAAAGCCATTCGTACTCGCAGACACCATGGGGCGCGACGATCCGGGAAGGACTGGTGAGCGTGTCGGTGATCGGAAGCGACGGGGTCATCGATGGCGTGGTAGCCAACGGCATGACCATGAGCGGCTCCCAGGTCGATCTGCGCAACGTCAACCCGGAGATCGAAAAAGGATCAGCGCGTGGTCGAACGGCCAGTGGTCGGTCCAACTGATCGTCCAGAGCGATGCCAGCGCCGATCGCGTGCGGATCTGCTGGAACGCGAACCTGCCGCCGCCGCCGCCGGTCGCCGGCCCTCCCGGGCTGCCCACCATCGTCTATACGGTTCCGCTCAAGCGGCTGATGTGCGGTGTGTACAGCAAGGCCGTGCCTGCGCAGGACGTTGGCGGGCACGTGGAGGATGACTTCAACGGCACGCGACGGACGTTCCGCGGAAGCTGGTAGCCATCGAAGGGTGCTGCCCCCACGGGCGGCGGCACTCGCGATTCTTGGCCGCCGTAAACGTCACCAGATCATGATCAGCGGCTGCCCCTGCTTCCACTTCGCAGGCTCCGTGTTACCGGGATCGGGTTCGTACGGGAGGTAGAACGCCTCCCTGATTGCGACCGGTCCGGTGGGTGCCAGATCGCCGCAGCAGATCCGGTCGTAGTCCTCCAGTCCCGAAGTGCTGATCCATGCGCTGCGTCTGATCCTTGCCGGCGGTGCCTACCTGCCCGCCCTGGTCCTCGGGGACTCTGCACCCAAAATGGATGCGGCGGGTGCTGCCATCACCCGCGCGGGAACCTCCGGCCGATCCCTGCTGTATGCGCGCTCGAGTTCGCGCCGCTGACGCGAAGTGCGCCTCCCGTGGACGCGATCGTCGTCTGCGCTATCGCCTGGGGCCAATCGCGACGAATCGTCCTGTCGCTTGATCATGCGCGTGCACGGGTCACCGACGAGGCTTGCTTAACAGCCGTCAGCCAGGGCCGCCGGAGGCCACGGCCACAGGGAGTGCTTCGGCTACGATGGCGAATGCTGCGCGGCTTCGTCATTGCAGTGCTCTTGTCGTTCGGACCGACCGTATCGAATTCGTTCGCCCGCTTCGCCTATGCGCTGGTGCTGCCGGCCATGCGGGCTGATCTGCAACTGAACTATTCCGAGGCCGGCTGGCTCAATACCGCCAATGCTATCGGCTATCTTGCCGGTGCCTTGCTCACCTGGGCCCTGGTCCGCAGGACCGGCAACCGCCTGCTCTTCGGACTGGGGATGTTGCTCACCTCCGCCGCGCTGCTCGCAACCGGCCTGAGCCACGACCTGGGGTGGCTCAGCCTTGCAAGGTTCGCCGCAGGCGTCGGCGGTGCGATGGTGTTCATCGCCGGGGGTGCGCTGGCGGGCAACATCTTTCCCGGCCGTCCTGATCTGGCCACGGCGACCATCCTGCTGTACTTCGGTGGCGCAGGGCTCGGCCTGATGATGAGCGGCGTCGCGATTCCCCTGCTTCTGGACAGGTATGGCTCCCAAGCCTGGCCACTCGCCTGGCAGGCTATGGGCTGGACCAGCGCGTCGATGACGGCTGCCAGCGTCTGGGCGGCGTCACGGGTCGTGGAGCCGCAATCCGCTGTCGGGAGCTCTTCATGGCAGCTGAAGGCCTTCATGGCGCAATTCATGGCCTACATCTGCTTCGGCCTGGGCTACATCGCGTACATGACCTTCGTGATCGCCTGGATGCGCGACAACGGCTCGAGCACTGGTGAAGTGGTCACCGTCTGGTTCCTGCTCGGCCTGACAACTCTCGTCGCGCCCGCCGTCTGGACCCGTCCTTGCGCCACCTGGGCCGGTGGCCGCCCGCTGGCGGCCGTGATGGGGGTGCTGTCGGCTGGAGCGATACTGCCCGCCGTATCCCCGGCCCCCGCGATCATGATGGCGTCGGCTGCGCTGTTCGGCATCGCCGGCTTCAGCGCCCCGTCGGCCGTCAGTGCGTTCATCAGGAAAGCCCTGCCGAAGCCGGCCTGGGGTTCAGCCATGGCGACTTTTACCGTCGCCTTCGCGGCCAGTCAGATCGCGGGGCCGGTGGTCACCGGCTGGGTCGCCGACAGCTTCGGTTCGTTGCGGCCAGGGCTGCTGGTGTCGGCGCTGATCCTGGTGTTGGGGGCGCTGACTGCGCTGGGTCAGAAGGAGCAGGTGCACGGGGCGGCAAAGTCAGCCGCCCCCGCAAGGCACGATGTTTGCTAGCAGCGCTTCCTGCGCAAGGGCCCGGGTACTGGTTCTACGATGGCAACCAGCAAGCTAAAAGTTTGATGCCCTCTGACTACCACCCCGATCGGAGCCTCGACGACGTTCGCGAGAGCGAATCGAGACTCCGTTTCCTCGCGCAGGTGGCCCAGGCAACGGAGCCGCTGACCGATGCCGCCGTGATCATGCAGGTGACGGCGCGACTGCTGGGCGAACATCTTCAGGCCAGCCGGTGCGCTTACGCCGAAGTGGAAGCCGATGAGGACCGCTTCCTGATAACCGGGGATTACAACCACGGCGTTGCCAGCATCGTCGGGAGATTTGCGTTCAGCGACTTCGGCGAGGCGGTCCTCTTCCTGATGCGGACCAACAAGCCCTACATCGTCGACGACGTGGACGCCGACCCGCGAACCGCGCACATGGACAAGACCGCCTACAGGATCACCAGCATCCAGGCGGTCATCTGCGTGCCTCTGCATAAAGACGGCCGCTTCGTCGCTGCCATGGCCGTGCATCAGAACCGTGCCCGGCAGTGGAAGGCTAGCGAGATCGACCTGGTCCGCCTGGTCGTTGCAAGGTGCTGGGAGTCGCTGGAGCGAAGCCGCTCCGAACGCCGCCTGATCCAGACGAATTCCCGTCTGAGCCTTGCGCTCGAGGCTGCCAGCATGGGAGATTGGACTTGGGACGCAGCGACGGATGTGGTTGCCCTATCGCCTCGGACCGAGGAGTTGCTGGGTCTTGACTGTCAGGGCGAGATCCGCTGGAGCCAGTTCAGGAGCTGCATCAGCGAGGCGGATCTTCCGGTCGTCGACGAGGCGGTCGAGAGGACCCGGCTCTCAGGCACACGGTACAAGGTCGAGTACCGATTTAATACGCCCGGCGGACGGCAGATATGGCTGGGCGCCTGGGGCATTGCTCAACACACGAATGACGGCGGCTTCTCAGGGATCTCCGGCGTCTTGCAGGATGTCACCGTGCGCAAGCAGCTCGAGCAGGAGCTGCATGCAAACGCGGCAGCTCTGATGGAAGCTGACCGTCGCAAGGACGAGTTTCTCGCCACGCTCGCGCACGAATTGCGAAACCCGCTTGCACCGATCCGAACGGCAGCGGAGATCCTTCACCATCCCGGCCTCTCGGCGGAGCAGGCCCTCACGGCAGCCAGCGTCGTGCGCCGCCAGGTATCGCAGATGTCGCGTCTGCTGGATGACCTCCTCGATGTCGCGCGGATCACGCGTGGGCAGCTCCACCTGAAAAAGGAGCGGGTCAGCCTGCGAAGCATCGTGTCGAGTGCAGTCGAGACCGCCGGGCCGCTGATCGATGCGAGAGGCCACCGGCTGGTCTTGCGCGTGGACGGCGCCGAAGAAGAGGTCCTGGCAGACCCTGTCCGGTTGACGCAGATCTTGAGCAACCTCCTCAGCAACGCCGCCAAGTACACCGACCCGGGTGGCACCATTACCGTGAGTTCGCAGGCAACCAACGAGGCACGGGTGCTGAGGGTTGCAGACACCGGCATCGGGTTGACTCCCGATGCGACGCATCGGATCTTCGGCATGTTCACGCAGGAGACTTCGGTGCTGAAGCGGTCTCAAGGCGGGCTCGGCATCGGCCTCGCCCTGGCGAAGGGACTGGCGAACCTCCATGAAGGCACGATCGCGGCCTTCAGTGAAGGCCTGGGCAAGGGAAGCGAGTTCGTCGTCACCCTTCCACCTGCGCCCGCCTATGCTCAGGAAGCTCCGACCTCGGCTGCCGTGCGCCCGAAGTCGGCAGCCCGGCAGAAGGTCCTGGTTGCCGATGACAATCAGGACGCCGCTGAAAGCGTCGCTGCCTTCCTGCGTCTCGAGGGGCACGAGGTGCAGATCGCGGCCGATGGTGAGGCGGCGCTACGCCTGGCCCGTGAAGTCAGGCCAGGCGTCATCATCCTGGAC
>JACCRJ010000562.1 GCA_013813615.1 Lautropia sp.
TTCCAAGACCAGGCTGCGCTAGATGGCTGCGGGGACCGCGGCCCCTCTGGGCGCTCCCGGTGGCGGGGCGCCAGCATCGGTGATATGGTTCCAGGCAACTAGCCGGAGACCGATAAAGATGGCGCAACTGGAAGCGAACGACCTGGCGCAGGCGGTGATCGACCGCATGGCGGATTCGCCGAATCCCCGGTTCAAAGAGGTCATGACGGCGCTGGTCAAGCATGCGCACGCCTTCGTTCAGGAGGTCGAACTGACCGGTGAGGAATGGATGAACGCCATCCAGTTCCTCACGGCCACCGGCAAGATGTGCGACGACAAGCGCCAGGAATTCATCCTGCTCTCGGACACGCTCGGCATCTCCATGCTGGTGGTGGCGATCGAACAGGCGAAGGGGATGAAGGCCCAGAGGAAGGGTAGCCCACAGCAGGGCGGCGCCGCGCCCGCCACCGAGGCCACCGTGCAGGGGCCGTTCTTCTGGGAAGGGGCGCCGGAACTTCCGCTCGGCAGTGACCTGCGGGGCAGCGCGCCGGGTGAGCCCTCGTTCTACAGCGGCGTCGTGACCGATGTCCGCGGCAAGCCGGTGCCGGGCTGCCTGCTCGAGGTCTGGTCGGGGACGGTGACGGCATCTACGACATGCAGCGCGGCGAAGACGCCCAGATGATGCTGCGCGCACGGTTGCGCACCGACGCCGAAGGCCGCTACCACTTCTGGTCGATCAAGCCGACGTTCTATCCGGTACCGGACGACGGCCCGGTAGGGGACATGCTGCGCCACATGCGGCGACACCCCAACCGGCCCGGCCACATTCACCTGATGCTGAAGCACCCCGGCCACCAGACCCTCACGACGCACCTCTTCGTCAGCGACAGCCCCTACCTCGATTCGGACGCGGTCTTCGGCGTGCGCAACAGCCTGGTCGTGGACTTCACGCGGCATCCGGCGGGCACCGCCCCGGACGGCCGGGTGCTCAACAAACCCTACTACACCGCGCGCTACGATTTCCGGCTGGTGCCGGCAGCCGAACACGCTACCGCCTGACGCCGGACGACGCCCGACAGGTCGGTCTGCGCGGCAACACCGGTAACACCGACATCACCGACAAAACCGGAGTCACAGCATTGAAGATCGGTAAGGCCTCCGTTCCTCGTTCCGCCATCTGCACGTCGAACGAGCACCACATCGTCGTGCGGGGCAGGGACCTCTGCGATGACCTGATCGGACGGATCGGCTTCGGCGACTACTTCTATTTCCTGCTCACCGGCCGGCAAGCCGACGCAGCCACCAGTGCCATCCTCAACGCAACGCTGGTGGCGATCGCCGAGCACGGGATGGTGCCGAGCGTGCAGGCGGCGCGGATGACGCTGGCGGCTGCGCCAGACGCGATGCAGGGTGCGGTGGCGGCCGGCATCCTCGGTTGCGGCTCGGTGATCCTCGGCGCTTCAGAATCGGCCGGGCGGCTTTTCCTGCAGATCGAGCAGCAGTCCCGGCAGAACGGCGGCGACTTGCCGGCGGCGGCGCATGAAGCGCTCGCCGGCCTGCGCGCGCAGCGCCTGCCGATTCCCGGCTACGGTCATCCGCAGCACAAGTCGCGGGATCCCCGCGTCGAGCGGCTGTTCGAGGTATCGCGGGAGAGTGGCGGCGGCCAACGGTTCGTGCAGATCGCCGAGGCAGTGGAAGCCGCTATCCCAGACATCATGAAACGCGAACTGAAGCTCAACGTGTCGGCCGCCATTCCTGCGGTACTCCTGGGGGTCGATTTTCCGGTGAATGCGCTCAAGGGCGTGCCGATGCTCGCGCGCACGGCGAGCCTCATCGCCCACATGAACGAGGAACTCGATCAGCCGGCCGGTTTTGCGTTGTCCTACCAGGCTGCCCGGGAGTACGAGTACACCGGCAAGGTGCCGGCAGGCTTCAGGGAAGGCCCGGAATGACCGAGCGCACCGCACCCCGCGCCGGACGTCGCTCGATTGCCGCCAGACTGGCCCGCGGGCTCGTCACAGACAAGTGGAGACAACAGATGAAGCTTGAGATGAAGCAGGCACGACGAAACCTCTGCTGGCCGCGGCAGCGGCTGTCCTTCTCGCGCCGGCAGCAGGCCAGGCGCAGCAGGCCAAGGAGCCGATCCGCATCGGCAGCACCCTCTGAGCTGAACCTGCACGAGCGCAAGTTCCTGGAACTCGCCCGCGCCCTGGCCGCACGGCCGCGGCTGGTCCTGCTCGATGAAGTGCTGTCGGGCCTGACGCCGGCTGAAGTCAACGACGCCATCGGGTTGATCCGCAGGATCCGGGACCGTGGCGCCACCATCGTCTTCGTCGAGCACGTAATGCGCGCGGTCATGGCATTGGCCGACCGGGTGGCGGTGCTGAACTACGGCAAGCTGATCGCCGAAGGGCCGTGCGAAGCAGTGATGAAGGACCCCGAGGTCGTGCGTGCCTATCTCGGGACCCTCATGCTTGAAGTCGTCGACATCAAGGTCAACTATGGCGCCGCGCCGGCGCTCTGGGGGGTGTCGTTGCAGGTGCACTCGGGGGACCTCGTCTGCGTCGTCGGCCCGAACGGCGCCGGCAAGACCACCCTGATCAACACCATCGCCGGGCTGCAGGCGGTGACGGCCGGCGCGCTGCGCTTCAACGGCAGGGACATCTCCCGCCTGGCGAGCCACCGCTTCTGCGCGGCGGGCATCGCGATCGTCCCGGAGGGCCGCCGTCTCTTCACCGCCATGTCGGTGGCGGACAACCTGACCCTGGGCAGCTTCGTGCCGATGGCGCGGGCGCATCGGGCCGCCACGCTCGAGCAGGTGCTCGGGCTCTTCCGGTGCTGAAGCCGAAGCTGCACGACCAGGCCCGGTCGCTGTCCGGCGGGCAGCAGCAGAT
>JACCRJ010000522.1 GCA_013813615.1 Lautropia sp.
ACTACCGCGTCACCACGCTGTTCGACGTGCCGCCCGAAGCGTTCGATCCGCCGCCCAAGGTCGAGTCGAGCGTGATCCGCATGCTGCCGCGCCATGCACCGCTGACGCAGGAGCTCGGACGCCTGCAGGCGCTGCTTTCGGTTGCCTTCTCGCAGCGACGCAAGATGATCAGGAACACCATCGGCAAGTGGCTCAAGCTGCAGCATCCTGCCCTCGACGTGGCCGCAGCGGCCGAGCGCGAGCCGCTGCTGCAGCCCTTCGCGGAGCCGACGCGCCGGGCGGAAGAGATCCCCGTGGCCAGCTGGTGCGCGCTGGCGGATCTGCTCGGTAGATGACGCCCCCGAAGCGCCTCCGGCGCTCCCCCCGCTGGGGGCGCAGCCAGCGGCCCGGCACATCTGCGACCGCCGCATTAATTCAACGCCAGCCCAGCTGTCGCCGCGGATCTGGCTTCGCCAAGCCGCTGGCTGCACCCCCCGGTGGGGGGGAGGCGCCAAAGGCGCATCGGGGGCGTCTACCTCTCTATCAGCTCGATCTTGTACCCGTCCGGATCAGCCACGAACGCGATCACCGTATCGCCGCCCTTGACCGGCCCGGCTGGCCGGATGACGGCGCCGCCAGCTGCCTTGATCCGATCGCAAGCCGCGTACGCATCGTCGACTTCGATCGCGATATGGCCGTAGGCGGTGCCTAGGTCGTACTGCTCGACGCCGTGGTTGAAGGTCAGCTCGAGGACCGCATTCTCCGATTCGGGACCGTAACCGACGAAGGCCAGCGAGTATTCCTGGTCCGGCCGGTCAGTGGTCCTCAGCAGCGACATGCCGAGTATGCCGGTGTAGAAATCGATCGATCGCTGCAGGTTGCCGACGCGCAGCATCGTGTGGAGGATTTTCATGGGGTTCCGGTCAGGTGGGCAGCAACCCGTCGGGATAGCGGCGGAGCTCGTCGCGCACGCCCTGATGTCCGGGCAGCAACCGCTCCACCGTCGCCCAGAAGCGCGGGCCGTGATTGAGTTCTTTCAGGTGCGCAATTTCATGCGCAACCACATAGTCGATGATGTGCAGCGGGAAGTGGATCAGCCGCCAGCTGAGCAGGATCTTGCCTTCGGGGCTGCAACTGCCCCAGCGGGTGCGCGCCGAACTGAGTGCCCATTCGCTGGGGCCGCGGCCGAGCCGGCGCGCGAACGGCACCATCCGTTCGGCGAAGAGGGCACGCGCCTGCTGCTTCATCCAGTCCGTCACCTTGCGCTCCACCCATAGGGGATCCTCCACGCCCGGGCCGGCAATCCACAGTTCATCCTCCGCGAGCATGTAATGCGTGCGGCGATAGCGGTCGGTGTAAGGGTTGGTGCGCAGGGTGAGCCGCTTGCCCAGATAACGGATGTGGCCACCGTCGCAGTAGCGGGGCGCGGCCTTCGCACGGGCGCGTTCATAGGCGCGCCACTCTGCCTGCTTGCTGAGGATCCACTGGTGCTTCTCGAGGATGGACGACTCGATCTCGCGCAGCGGGACCCAGGCGGGGGCGGTGATGGTCAGGCCCTTGCCGTCGATCTGGAAACCGATGGTCCGGCGCGACGACCGCCGCAGGTTGTACGGCAGCTCGTGCGGCATCGAGCCGCGCTGGATGAGGAGGAAACGTGGTCGCTCCGCCCTGGGCCGAGAGCGAAGAAGGGGGATCCGTGCGGATTTGCGCGTCTGTCGTTTCATGGGGTCTCGTGCCGAAGTCCCCGTCAGCCCGAGACCTCATGTGCATCAATCGAACTCCTGAGATTACCGTAATCCGAGGGACTGATCCTGCGCATTTCGCTCTCGATCCAGGTCTCGACCTCCCGTGTCAGCTGCTCCGGCGTCTTTCCGGCACTTTCAATGGGTTTGCCAATGGAAACGGTTATCAACCCTGGGTGTTTGATTAATTTTTTCTTTGGCCAGAGTCGTCCAGCGTTGATTGCCATCGGCACGACCGGCGTGCCGGTCCGGATCGCCAGCCGCGCGCCGCCGGTCTTGTACTTGCCGTTGACGCCAGCCGGAAAGCGCGTGCCCTCCGGAAAGATGATGACCCAGCGGCCACTCGCCAACTGGGCCTCGCCCTGACTGACCACCGAATCGAAGGCGGTGCGGCTCTGTGAGCGGTCGATGTGGATCATCTTCAGCAAGGCCATGCCCCAGCCGAAGAACGGCACGTACAGCAACTCCCGCTTGAAGACGAAGCAGAGGTCGCGGGGCATCGCCCAGATCAGGTAGAACGTCTCCCAGGTCGACTGGTGCTTCGGCAGCAGGATCGCCGGGCCGTCCGGCAGGTTCTCGGTGCCGACGACCTCCCAGCGCAAGTCGCAGATCCAGCGACCTGCCCAGGTCATGGCGCGCGGCCATTGCACCGTCACCCGGTAGCGGGTGGCCAACGGCAGCGGGGCGCAGGCGAGGCAGACGAAGGCCCACGGAATGACCGTGACCAGCTGCACCAGCAGATAGATCACCGAGCGGAGGGCGGCCATCAGGATCTCATGTCGCGGCCGCAGGCTCGTCGCCAACGGGCGTGGACAGCAACTGGTCCGCGACGCCGGAGAGATCGTCGCAGACGCCCACGTGCGGCGGCAACTGGCCGCCGTCGAGCATAGCCTGGCCGTGGCCGCTGCGCACCAGCCAGGTTCGGCAGCCCGCTGCGAGGCCGGCGTGGACGTCGGCCGGCGTGTCGCCGACCATGGTGGTCCGGGCCGGTACAGCGCCGAACCGGTCCATCAGCTCCAGCAGCATGCCGGGCCGGGGCTTGCGGCAGCTGCAGTCCTGCTCGGGGCTGTGTGGGCAGATTGCGACCGCGTCGATCTTGCCGCCGGCGGCTTCCACCATCCGGCACATGCGCTGGTGGATGGCGTTCAGCATGGCCATGTCGAAGAGGCCGCGGGAGAGCGCTGCCTGATTGGTGGCCACCGCGACCCGGAAGCCGCCGTGGTGCAGCCGCGCTACCGCATCGAGGCTGCCGGGCAGCGGCTCCCACTGCTCCGGCTTGAGCACGTAGCCCTCGACCACGCGGTTGAGGACGCCTTCCCGGTCGAGGATGACGAGCTTCACCCGCGGCTCCGGCGGCCAGTCGATGTCATAGCTGCGAGAGGTCCGCGACCCGGTTCATCAGGTGGCGAAGTTCCCGCAGCAGCACGAGCCGGTTCACCTTCAGGTGCGGCTGCGGCGCGTTCACCATCACCTTGTCGAAGAAGGCATCCACCGGCGCACGCAAGCCGGCGAGCGCCTCGAGCGCCTGAGTGAAATCGAGCTGCGCCAGATGGCTGTGGACCACGGGGCGGACCGCCAGCAGCGCCTCGAACAAGGCGGCTTCGGCGGGTTCGGCCAGCAGGTCGCGCCGAACCTGGGTGCCGTCGGCACCGTCCGGTTCCGGCTGTTCCGGCTGTTCCGGCTGTTCCAGCTGCTGCGACTTGCGCAGGATGTTGGCGATGCGCTTGTTGGCGGCCGCCAGGGCTTCGAATTCCGGTAGTCGCCGAAACTCCGCCAGCGCCACCAGCCGGTTCTCGATCCGGTCCAGCCGTTGCGCATCGACTGCCAGGGCTGCCTCGATGTCTGCAGCCTCGAAGCCGCGGTCACGCAGGTAGCCGCGCAGGCGCTCGCAGATGAAGGCGTGCAGGCCGCTCACGTCGCAGTCGAACCGGGGCAGGGCCAGCAACGGCCGGCAGGCGTGCTCGATCAGCCCGGAAAGCTCGAGCGGCAGCGACTGCTCCACCAGCATGCGGACGACGCCCAGCGCCTGGCGCCGCAGCGCGAACGGATCCTTCTCGCCGGTCGGGCGCTGGCCGATGCCCCAGATGCCGGCAAGCGTCTCGAGCTTGTCCGCGAGCGCGAGGCAGGTGCCGGCAGGACTTTCCGCCAGGGCATCGCCGGCAAAGCGGGGCAGGTATTGCTCCGCGATCGCCTGGGCCACTGCCGGCGGCTCACCGTCGTGCCGCGCGTAGTAGCGCCCCATGATGCCCTGCAGCTCCGGGAATTCGCCCACCATGCCGGTGAGCAGGTCCGCCTTCGCGAGCAAAGCGGCACGCTTGACTGCTGCCGGATCCTGTCCGAGCAGTTGCGCAACCTGGCCGGCTAGTGCGCAGACCCGCTGCGAACGATCCGCCTGGCTGCCGAGCCCGGCGTGGTAGACGACGTCGCCCAGCCGCTCGACCCGGTCCGCCAGGCGCGTCTTGCGATCCTGGTCGAAGAAGAAGCGAGCGTCGGCGAGGCGCGGCCTCACCACCCGTTCGTTGCCATCGATGATGGCGCAAGGATCCTCGATGGCCGTGTTGGAGACGATCAGGAAGGACGACAGCAGCCCGCCCTCGGGGTCGAAGAGCGGGAAGTACTTCTGGTTGGTGCGCATCGTCAGGATGAGGCATTCCTGCGGCACCTCCAGGTAGACGTCCTCGAAGCGCCCGACGTAGACGGCCGGCCATTCCACCAGCGCGGTGACTTCGTCCAGCAATGCCTCGACCTGCGCCTCGTCCGTCGGCGTGACCGCCATCGAGGCGCCGAGTTCGCTGCTGCGCGCCATCAGGGCGTCGGCAATCAGGCTGCGCCGGGCGGCGAAGGAGGAGACGACATGGCCGGCGTCACGCAGCTGTCGCTCGTAGCTGGTCGCGGACTCGATGCGGATCGTGCCGCTCGACTGAAAGCGATGGCCTTGCGTGACCCGATCGGCTGCGAGGCCGAGCACCCGGCAGGGCAGAACCTGCTCGCCGTGGAGCACCGTCAGGCGGTGGGCCGGCCGCACGAAGCTCACCGTGGTGACGCCATCCGCCAGCTGGTAGTTCATGAGCCTCGGTGTCGGCAGGGCATTCAGCGCCTGCTCCAGTACCGGCTGGATGACGTCGGCAAGCGCAAGCCCGTCGGCGACCGGGTGGTAGTAGAAGCACTCCTGCTTCCCGTCGGAGGCTCGGGTCAGGGCGGCGATGGCGGCGCCCTGCTTTTCAGCCCATTTCTTCAGGGCCATCGTTGGCTGGCCCTGCGCGTCCAGCGCGACTGCAACCGACGGCCCCTTGAGCTGCAGCTTTCGCGCCGGCGCAGTGGCAAGCACCTGCGGCAGCACCACCGCGAGGCGGCGCGGCGTGCAGTGGACCTGCGCCGGCTGTGCGTGCTGAGCCCCGATGAGGCCGTGAGCCTGGAGCTGCGCGGCGATCGAGCCGCTGAACGCCGTCGCCAGTTTGTGCAGGGCGCGCGGCGGCAGTTCCTCGGTGAACAATTCGACGAGCAGCGGCGCCGTCATCTCCGCTCACTCAACGCGGCGAGGCCCTGTGGGGAAATCATCGGAAAGCCGAGCCGCTCGCGAGAATCGTAATAGGCCTGTGCGACCGCCCGGGACAGCGCCCGCACCCGCCCGATATAGGCGGCCCGTTCGGTCACCGAGATGGCGCCGCGAGCATCCAGCAGGTTGAAGCCGTGCGAGCACTTCATGACCATCTCGTAGGCGGGCAGCGCCAGCTGCGCCGCGATCAGGCGCTGCGCCTCTCGCTCGTGATCGTTGAAGTGGGCAAACAGCATCCCCGCGTCGGCGTATTCGAAGTTGTAGGTCGACTGTTCCACTTCGTTCTGGTGGAACACGTCGCGGTAGCTGATGCCTGGAGCCCATTGCAGGTCGAAGATGCTCTCGACCTTCTGCAGGTACATCGACAGGCGCTCGAGGCCGTAGGTGATCTCCCCAGTGGTCGGCAGGCACTTGAGCGAGCCGACCTCCTGGAAATAGGTGAACTGCGTGACTTCCATGCCGTTGAGCCAGACCTCCCAGCCCAGGCCCCATGCGCCCAGCGTGGGCGACTCCCAGTCGTCCTCGACAAAACGGATGTCGTTCTGCAACGGGTCGATGCCGAGCGTGCGCAGCGAGTCCAGGTAGAGATCGAGGATGCCCGGCGGTGACGGCTTCAGCACCACCTGGTACTGGTAGTAGTGCTGCAGGCGGTTCGGGTTTTCGCCGTAGCGCCCGTCCTTTGGCCGGCGCGACGGCTGCACATAGGCTGCGCGCCACGGCTCAGGGCCGATCGACCGCAGGAAGGTCGCCGTGTGGAAGGTGCCGGCGCCGACCTCCATGTCGTAGGGCTGCAGCAGGGCGCAGCCCTGCTTGTCCCAGTAGTCCTGCAGGCGCAGGATGATCTGTTGGAAAGTCAGCATTTGGGGGAGAGGGCGGTGGCGGTCGCCGGGCGGACGACCCGCTTTCAGGTCAACGGGCGATTTTAGCGGGTTTGCCGCAGGGCGCCTCCAGGCGCGTGCCTGGCAGAAAAAGCGAGCAGCCCTGCTGCTAGCAGGACCAGCATCGAAAGCGCCGCTACCGGCCAGTTGCCGCTGCGTGCGAACGGCGTGAGCCCGCTGCGTCCCTGCACCGTTGCCGACAGCGCGCCCAGCTGGTAGGCGGGGAGGGCGCCGATCACCCGGCCGTCGAAATCGATGGCGGCAGTCACGCCGGTGTTGGTCGCGCGAATCATCGGCCGCGCCGTTTCCAGCGTCCGCATCCGCGCGATCTGAAGGTGCTGCGGCAAGGCGTGGGAGTCTCCGAACCAGGCGATGTTGCTGACATTGGCGAGGATGGTTGCGCCGTCGGGCGCAGCCAGGGCGGGCAGCAGTTCCTCGCCGAAGACATCTTCATAGCAGATGTTGAAGGCGATCCGCTGGGGCCCCACCACGAATGGCGTCTGGTCCGGCGCGCCCCGCCCGAAGTCGCCCAGGGGAATCGTCATCAGGTCCACGAACCAGCGAAACCCCCATGGCACGAACTCGCCGAACGGCACCAGGTGGTGCTTGTCGTAGCGCGCCGGTCTCGTACCCGCCGCGAACACGGCGCGGTCGAACAGCAGCACGCTGTTGGTCGGCAGCGCCGGCCCCGCCACGGTCTGTCCGTCGGCGGGGCGGTCGCCGGTGGGCAGCGCCGCGGTGTTCAAGGGCATGCCGATGGCGACGGCCGAACCCGAGGACAGCACGAAGCGCTCGAGCCGCTCGGCAAGCTCCGGCGGCGTCGATGACCAGGGAACGGTCCAGGCGGTTTCCGGCAGAACGATCAGGTCTGCCGGTTCGGCTTCGATCAGCTCCAGGTATCGCTGCAGGGTCTGCCGCGCAACTCGCGGGTCGAATTTCAGCCGCTGCGGCACGTTGCCCTGCAGGAGCCGGACCTTCAGCGCGGCGCCTGCGGGTTCGCTCCAGACGATGCCTTTCGCGGCGGCGCCGCCGGCCAGCAGCGCCGCGATCACGGCCAGCGCCGGTATCGAATGCGTCGCGGCCGCGGCGCTGCCAAAGCCGTGCAGCAG
>JACCRJ010000631.1 GCA_013813615.1 Lautropia sp.
GCGCTCCATCACAGTGGCCAGGCGTCGCGCGCCGATGTTTTCCGTCGTTTCGTTCACGCTGAACGCGATCTGCGCCAGGCGGCGGATGCCTTCCGGCCGGAAATCCAGCGTCACATCCTCGGTGGCGAGCAGGGCCTGGTATTGCTTGGTCAGGCTCGCGTCCGTCTCGGTCAGGATGCGCTCGAAGTCCTCCACCGACAGCGACGTCAGTTCGACGCGGATCGGAAAGCGCCCCTGCATCTCCGGGATCAGGTCGGACGGCTTCGAGAGGTGGAACGCGCCGGACGCGATGAACAGGATGTGGTCGGTCTTCACCATCCCGTAGCGGGTGCTGACGGTGGTCCCTTCCACCAGCGGCAGCAGGTCGCGCTGCACGCCCTGTCGCGAGACGTCGGCCCCGCTGACTTCGCTGCGCACGGCGATCTTGTCGATCTCGTCGAGGAAGACGATGCCGTTCTGCTCGACGTTGGTCAGCGCCTGGGTCTTGATCTCCTCGTCGTTGACCATCTTGCCGGCTTCCTCGTCGACCAGCAGCTTCAGCGCTTCCTTGATTTTCAGCTTGCGCGACTTCTTCTTGCCCTGCATGCCCTGGAACATGCCCTGCAGCTGCTGCGTCAGCTCTTCCATGCCGGAGGGCCCCATCAGTTCCACCGACGGCATCGCCAGGGCCAGTTCGATCTCGATTTCCTTGTCGTCCAGTTCGCCCTCGCGCAGGCGCTTGCGGAACTTCTGGCGCGTGGCCGATTCTTCGCCGCGGCCGTCGCCATTGTCGTGGGTGAAGCCGATCGAGCCCGCGCCGCCGGCACCGCGCGAGCTCGGCGGCAGCAGCACGTCCAGAATCCGCTCCTCGGCCGCATCGTGCGCGCGCGAGTCCATCCGCCTCTTCTCCTGGTCGCGCTGCTGCTTGATCGCGGCTTCCACCAGGTCGCGGATGATCGAGTCGACGTCCTTGCCGACATAGCCGACTTCGGTGAACTTGGTCGCCTCCACCTTGATGAACGGCGCGTTCGCGAGCCGCGCCAGGCGGCGGGCGATCTCGGTCTTGCCGACGCCGGTCGGACCGATCATCAGGATGTTCTTCGGCGTGATCTCGTGCCGCAGCGGCTCCGCGACCTGCTGGCGGCGCCAGCGATTGCGCAGGGCTATCGAAACTGCCCGCTTGGCCTTGTCCTGGCCGATGATGTGCTTGTCCAGTTCGGAGACGATCTCCTGCGGTGTCATTTGCGTCATGTCAGAGCGTCTCGATGGTGTGGTTCTGGTTCGAGTAGATGCAGATGTCGGCGGCGATCGCCAGCGATTTCTCCACGATCGTGCGGGGATCGAGCTCGGTATTCTCCAGCAGCGCCCGCGCCGCCGCCTGCGCGAAGGGGCCGCCGGAGCCGATCGACAGCAGCCCGTGCTCCGGTTCCAGCACGTCGCCGTTGCCGGTGATGATCAGCGAGTGCTCCCTGTCGGCGACCGCCAGCATCGCCTCCAGCCGGCGCAGCATACGGTCGGTGCGCCAGTCCTTGGCGAGTTCCACCGCCGCGCGCATCAGGTTGGCCGGGTACTTCTCCAGCTTGCTTTCGAAGCGTTCGAAGAGGGTGAAGGCGTCGGCCGTGCCGCCGGCGAATCCGGCGATGACCTTGCCGTTGTGCAGCCTGCGGATCTTGCGGGCGCTGCCCTTGATCACGATGTTGCCAAGCGTCACCTGGCCGTCACCGCCGAGGGCGACCTGGTCGCCGCGCCGGACTGAAACGATTGTCGTCATTCGATCCCCGGTTGTCCCATTGGAATGACGTGGGGATCATGCGGGCCGATTCAATAGCCGGTTCTTCCAGGGCGCGGGCGGGGGCCAACAGCCCGCGGCGGGCGGGAGCGGCGCGGTCAGACGTTGCGCAGGTTCAGCTCGGCCAGGTCGTGGATGCCCATGACCATCATCAGGGAGGCGACCAGGTAGGTCAGGTCCTTGAATACCAGGAACTTGCCGGCGCTGCGCAGCGCAGCGACTTCATTGAGCATTTCGCCGGCGCAGACGAAATCCATGCGGCGCAGCCGGCGGCAATCGATGACGATCTCCGGGTGCGACTGCGAATACGCGCGCAGCGACTTGAACGTGACGTCCG
>JACCRJ010000643.1 GCA_013813615.1 Lautropia sp.
AAATCCGCTGGTCGACCTGTCCGCCCTGCCCGCGCCATCGCAAGTCACGTCCGTGGAGGTGACGCAATTCGCACTGCTGCTGACAGCGAGCGGCAGCCAGAACGTCACCGCGACCTCAGGCCGGTGATGCGGGGCGGCGCGGTGAGCGGCGGGCTCAGTCAACCTTGACCTTCGCCGACTTGACAGCCCGTGCCCGAGGACGAACTCACCGCGGTTGAGGGAGGCGGCGCACATGCGCACCAGCAGTTGCCGTGCGCCCGGCGCAGGCGTTGGTGTCTCCCGGACTTCGAGAACCGTGTCCGCGTCGGTCATCTGCATCCAATAGCCTTTCATACCTTCTCCTGGCAGCCTTTGAACTTAGCGGCCGGTGAACACGGCCAACTGCTCGCACCGTTGCGCGTCCAGAGGCTGGCCCGCTCCCCGGAAACGCGCCGCCGCGGCGGAGAACCAGGTCCGCGCTGCATCACGGGTGCCGCGCGCCGCCGAGATATGCCCTCGTACCTCGTCATGCGCCGCATACCAGGCCGGCAGTCGCATCACCACGTCTGCGAGGTAGGCGCATTGTTCTTCATGCTTGTCGGCCAGGGAAAGTTCTCCCGCTTGCGCCGCGGCAATCGCCGCCGGCACGGCAAAAGTGATGCGACAGCCTGGACAAGTCTCCAGGGGGCCCCGTACGGACTCGCTGGCATCCTCCAGTACATGCAGCGCGGCAGCGGGGTCATCGAGGTGCAGCTTGATACGCGTGCCGTAGATGCGGTCGAGGAGGTGAAAGCCGATGTCCGTCTGTCGTGCCACGTCCAAAGCCTCGTCGATCAGGCTTCGGGCTTCGTCGCGCCTACCCTCGTGCAAGGAGACTTCCGCCAGACGCTGCAGTGACAGCGCTTCGCCGACGGGGCCGCCGATTGCGCGGTGCAGGCGGGCGCCTTCGCGCAGGTGAACCCGCGCGGCTTGAAGGTCGCCGGAAAGCCATTCCGCCTCGCCGCGCAGAGTGACTCCGAAGGCATGGCCGCGCGCGGCGCCCAGGCGGTGCGCCTCGGTCGCCAACGCCTCGGCAAAGCGGATCACTTCCGGATAAGGACTTGCGCCGTAGAGGAAGCGCTGGGTGATACAGAGATGGCCGTCGAAGACCCGCAGCGCCAGATGCGGCACGTGGCTGGTCTCCTGCAGGTCTGCCCAGACGCTGCGGTGAAGGTCGCCGCGCGCGTGCGCCGCCGCAGCCTGCGCCCACGAAGCGATCACGAGCGACGTGGTGTCACCGGACTCGAGCGCCAGCCGGCGCGCCACGGCTGCCTTGGCGGTTCCGATGGCCGGGTCGCCGACACCCAGCGCCGCCGCACCGCTATAAGCGAGTGCTTCGCACAGTCGCCCTTCTACGGAAGTCGGTCGCACGCCCACCAGCGCGAGCAGCGCGCCTTTGGGGTCTCCCTGCTTCACCTGTGCCAGCGCGGCCTTGGCCCGGAGGTCGTCGCTGGCGGGCTCCTCGGCAGCATCCGCTGCGAGCCGGTAGGCTGCCACGGCCCCCGGGGCACCCATGGCGTCCAGTGCCTCGGCCCGCAGGCGAAGCGCTTCAGCATGTCCGGGCTGGAAGGCCAGCACCGGCTCGAGGTGGCGCAATGCGTCGCTGAACGCGGCAAGCCGTATCGCTTGCTGCGCCGCCGCCACCAGCCACGGAACGGCGTCGCGCGTATGACCTCCTGCGAGCCAATGGCGCGCGACGCTGGCGGGGGCTGAATCCATCTCGGCCAGCTGAGCAGCAATCTGCCGGTGCATCTTCAGGCGGCGATGTGGCGGCACCTGCTCGATCAGCGCCTGGCGGACCAACTCATGCCTGAACCGGTAGCGTCCTTCCGAGAGGACGAGAACGCCGGCATCCAGCGCGCCATCGAGCGAAGGGAAGGGCTGGACCTGCGCCAGCATCGCCAGCGCCTCGATCGTCCCGACGTCGAATTCGTCGCCGCTCAAGGAGACCCACTTGAGCAACGCAAGTGCGTCGCCCGGGACATCGCAGAGCCGTTCAGTGATTGCTTCGGCGGCGCTCCCAGGGAGCCGCCTGTTCTCGCCCGGGGCTGCACTGCGCGACAATGCAATCGCCGCGAAGGGGTTGCCCTCGGCTGCCTGGATGATGCGCGCCACGACGTCGTCAGACGGTGGAACGTTCGCTGATCGTGCGATCAGGCGACGGCTCTCCTCATCGGTCAACGGTTCCAGGTCGACCAGCTGCAGGATGCCAGCCCGCTGAAGCCGCGAGATTCCGCGCGCCAGCGCCGCTCCCTGCAGGGCTGGCCTTGTCGCCAGCAGGAGGCACAGCGGCGCTCCGGCCATGGCCAGCTGCACGAGTACATCGGCGTCGGCGTCGTCGACCAGGTGCGCGTCGTCGATCTGCAGGAGGATTTCGTTGTCAGGAAACTGCGCAAGCAGCAAGCGCCGGATGGAGCCCACTACCTGGTGTCGCCCGAGGGGCCCGAGAAGCTGGTCGGCGGGCGCCGCCAGGGGACTGATCAGCGCCAGGACTGCTTTCGTCTGCGCACTGATCCGGTCCAGCAGCGCACGGTCGTCCAGAATCAGGCGCTCGGCGATGGAGGCGATCACCGCGTAGGGTCGGCCGGTCTGCGCGGCATCGACACGCATGACCTTCCAGCCACGAACCCTCGCCTGCGCGTCGATTTCGCGGCACAACGCACTTTTCCCGATCCCTGGGGGCCCCCGCAACACCAGGCCGCCAGGCCGCCCCGCGAGCGGCATCCCGAGCCAGGCCGTGACCTGGGCGAGCACTTCGGCACGACCGACGAAGGCCGGCCCGAGAGGCTGCAGGCCGGACACGCATCGGTCATAAAGGGCCTCGGTCTGCGCGTCCGGCAACACACCGAGCGAGTGCTGCAGCGCTTCGCGCAGGTGCGCATACCAACGCAAGGCAGCCGAACGGTTTCCCGCTTCAAGTTCTCTCTGTATCAGCGCACGATGGGCCGGCTCGTCGGTGGGCTCATGCTCTGCGAGCCGCTCCCACCGGGCGCTGGCGCGCAGCAGCTCGAGATAGCGCGCGTTCAGTCGCTCGCGCGGCGGCTCGGTCCAGGCTTCGTAGCGGGTGCCGGGCAGCAGATCGCCGGCGTAGCTGTCGGCGAGTTCGGCGCAGGCCTTGGCGTCTCCCGCCAGCAAAGCCGCGTCGGCGCGCTGCTCGAATGCAGCGGCATCCACCACCACCGGCCCGTCCGGCCAGAGCACCAGCTCGTTCGCCTGCATGGCGATACCGCCATGCTGCCCCAGGCCCTGCCGCGCGCCGAACACCGCCTTGCGAAGGTTGGCCGCGCCTGCCTTCGGCTCGAGCTGCGGCCAGAGGGCATCCATGACCTGCTCGCGGGGCATCCGGCGTCGCGGCTGCAGGCTCAGCAGCTGCACCAGCTGGGTGGCGCGCATGCTGGGCCAGCGCTCAGCAGGAACTTCCGTGCCATTTACCGCGACAGAGAAACCGCCGAGGAGTCGGACCTGGAGTCGAGGCGGCGCGCTGACCGGCGGGTGGGGCGGGATGCTGTCCATGGTCCGGAGTGTGCAATCGTCCCTCCCTATCCGCAAGCAACCGAGCCTCAGGAACGTTTGAGGAACGCCGGCGCGGCATATTCCGGTTCCGACAGGTCGATCCCGGCCTGCAGTCAACAGGAGTGCAATATGACAGCTCACCCACTCACCGTCAGCCTCGCTGCTAACGGGCGCGCCGCTCTGGTCCTCCCGCAGCCCCTGACCGTCGAATCGCTGCGCCTGCTGGAGCAGGAAATCACTGGCGCCTTGGCCACCCTCCGCCAGGAAATCAGCCATGACGCTGCCAGCCCCGGTGAACTCGAATATGCCTCGTGGATGCAGTATCTGCGTCCCCGCGCCCATGAGTAGCGATCTGTACCTGCGCCTCGGGGGGCTGCGGGCCGTCACCGACCTGATCGACGAAATCGTCGACCGCCACGCCGCGAATCCGCTCCTTGCGCCGCGTCTGCGCCACCAGGATCTGCCCCAGTTGAAGGCGCTAAGCCACGATTTCTTCATCGCGATGGGCAGGTCCCGACTCGTAACCGGCGGCACTCACCTGGCGCAGGCGGGCATAAGAATCGACGAGGCGGAGCTCGACGCGGTGATCGATGACGTCGTCTCGGCCATGCAGGAGCAAGGGATGGCTGCCGCAGAGATCCAGGACCTGGTCGAGCTTCTCAGGGTTCGATCGACCGTGATCGACGACGCACTGGATGCGCTGGAAAAGTGCGACGTCGAATCACCGACCCGAAACGAGGTGCTGATTGTTCTCCGGTCGATGAAAGGCGAGGTAGTACGGGATGTGAAGTGACAGGGTACTCCAGGCGGCCGGTTGAGAAACCCGCCGCTCTGGACTAGAGTGAGCCAAAGGGGCGGTCCGCGCTGAATGCAGTGGCAGCCTGTACAGGACTTCTCCATCCCTACCGGAGGCGCAATTCCATGGATATCGAGCAACTCAAGTCCGTAGCGAATGCCATCGTCGCGAAACAGAAGGGTGTCCTGGCAGCAGACGAAAGCACCGGCACGATCAAGAAGCGCTTCGACTCGGTCAAGGCGGAGTGCACCGAAGAGAGCCGCCGGCGCTACCGCGAGATCCTCTTCACCACCGAAGGGATCGAGCGCTATGTCGGCGGCGTGATCCTCTACGACGAAACGCTGCGCCAGAGCACGCGCGACGGCGTGCCTTTCGCGAAGCTGCTGTCGAGCCGTGGGATCGTCTCCGGCATCAAGGTCGACAAAGGCGCGAAGCCTTTGGCGCTGTTTCCCGGCGACAAACTCACCGAGGGCCTGGACGGACTGCGCGAGCGGCTTGCCGAGTACAGCCAGCTCGGAGCGCAGTTTGCCAAGTGGCGGGCGGTGATCGAGATCGACGAGCGCGACATCCCGTCGGCATACGGCATCCGCGCCAATGCCCACGCCCTCGCCCGCTATGCCGCGCTCTGCCAGGAGGCCGGCCTGGTGCCGATCGTGGAGCCGGAAGTGCTGATGGATGGCGCTCACGGCATCGAACGCTGCGAAGCGGTGACGGCGCAGGTGCTGGAGGCGGTGTTCTCCGAGCTTGATGCCCACCGTGTGGTGCTCGAAGGAATTCTGCTCAAGCCGAACATGGTGATTCCCGGGATGAAGTGTCCGCGACAAGCGAGTGCTCAGGAGGTCGCCGGCGCCACCATCCGCTGCCTGAAGCGTTACGTGCCGGCGGCGGTTCCCGGGATCGTCTTCCTGTCCGGCGGCCAGAGCGCCGAAGACGCAACCGACAACCTGAACGCGATGAACGCGCTCGGTGCGCAACTGTGGGAGCTCAGCTTCTCCTATGGCCGGGCGTTGCAGGCGCCGGTGCTGGCGGCCTGGAAGGGGCAGGAAGAGAATGCCGCTGCAGCGCAGAAGGCTTTCTTCACCCGCTGCCGCCTGAACGGCCTCGCTCGAGATGGCGAGTACTTGCGATCGATGGAGGGCGCCGCCTGAACCCGCGCCGCCGGAGGCACTACCGCGCTGCGTGCCTCTTCAGACCTTGACGAACAGGGTTACCAGCGGCCCGTCGCCGACCTGTGCGCTGCGATGGCCATGGAGCCGCGGATCGAATGTTGCGCCTTCAGGCAGCGTATCCGCCGACAGGAAATGCTCTCCCGCGCCGAACCGCCGCATCGCGCCGTCCTGCAGCCCGATCTCCATCGTCCCCGACAGCACGAACAGCCACTGCGGCGTCGTCGTGCAGTGAAAGACGGAGGTGAAGCCGACAGGGCTCTGCCGGAACTGGATACCGGAAGCGGGAAGGATGCCGGAGAGCATGGCAGCGGCCGTCCCCTGGTTCAGGGGAACCGCGACTTCCCGGAAACGGGCGCGACCGTCTTCTGCGGTGTAAAGCTCGACCTTCGTGAACTCGCTCATCGGTTTTCTCCCTATTGTCCGGGACCGCGACGGTAGCACACGCTACCGCCGGGCGGTGGCGCAACTCGTCAGGCCGGCAGGAGGGGCGGCCTGCAGGCGAAGGCCGATGGCGGCCTCGTCCAGGCTGTCACGCAGGCCGATGCAGACGAGCCGGCCGCAGTCCGGGTCCGGATACGCCAGGTTGCAGGTCTGCGTACGCGAGCCCACCTGCTGGAACGACGTGGGGGTGCCGTCGTTATCCCGCATCAACCCCTTGGACCGCAGGATGCCCAGCACCGGATCGGCAAGTTCAGTGGCCAGCCGCGCCATATCCACCGGCTCGGAAAACCGGAAGGTGATGCTGGTGAAGCGGTCGGCCGCCGGCGGCAGGATCCTGCGCAGGTGCTGGCCGCCGGTCGCCTGGGCGCACTCGTCCTCCGCGAGGGGCGCCTTCGCGGAGCGAGCCTTCGAGAGCGCTGCGGCTCGCACCGGCACCCGGCTGTCCCGCGCCTGCGAGCCGCTCGAGCCTAATATCAACTCCACAGGCACCTCCCCCTGGCAGGCGTGCGCGACGCGGGCGGCCGGGGCCTGCCCTTGCAGCCAGGCGGTGAGGTCCTTGCAGAAACCGGCGGCAACGAGGTCAAGCTTGTTGACGACGATCAGGTCGGCCTGAGCCAGCTGCGCCGTGACGGTGTCGCCGACGTAGCGGTCAGCGGCCCGCTGGCGCACCGTTGCGGCGTCGATCACGACGATCACCGCATCGAGGACGAGTCCGCCGA
>JACCRJ010000644.1 GCA_013813615.1 Lautropia sp.
GACGTGGTCCGAGGCGTTGATGCGACCGCCGTCGCCGGCCAGGTGCTGTGCGTGATCGGGCGCAACGGCGTGGGCAAGAGCACGCTGCTGAAGCTGCTGTTCGGCTTCCTGCCGTGTCGCGCCGGCAGCGTGGCGCTGGACGGCCGCGAGATCCAGCGGCTCGATCCGACCGAGCGGCACCGGTTGGGCATCAGCTACAGCCCGCAGGAGCGGCCGGTGTACGATTCGCTCAGCGTGCGCGAGAACCTGACACTGATGCTGCACGATCGATCGATCGACCGGTACGCGCCTTACTTCGCCCGCTTTGCGGTGCTGTCGCACCGGCTGGACCAGCAGGCGGGCACCCTTTCGGGCGGCGAGAAGAAACTGCTGTCGTTCACCCGCGCGCTGGCCGAGAACTTGCCGTTGGTGCTGCTCGACGAGCCCAGCGAAGGCGTGCAGTGGGAGAACATCCTGCACATGGCCGCGATGATCGAGCAGCGCAAGGCGGCCGGCACCACCTTCATGGTGGTCGAGCAGAACCTGGCTTTCGCCGATTGCATCGCCGACAGCTACCTGGTGATGGATCAGGGCCGCGTCGTGCTGGCGGGCGGGCGCGACACGATCGGGCGCGCCGAGCTGATGGCGCATCTGCAGGTGTGACCTGGTTTGTCAGCGGCGTTTTTCCGCTTGTCACGCAGGTGGCCGGCGACTAGTATTGTTGACACTTAAATAATTTATTTATCAACGGCCTGCTGCTCGGCAGGTCATCCACCCGGGGTTCCGATGAAGACGATGAGACCCTTGTCCCGGCGTACCGCCCTTGCCGTCATCGGGCTGGCTGCGTTCGGGCTGACTGCCGCAACTGCCGTCCCCGCCTCGGCTGCCGACCTCAAGGTCGGTTTCATCACTTCGCTCTCCGGCCCGGTATCGTCGCTGGGTATTCCGTATGCGAAGGGACTGCAGGCGGCCACGACCTACCGTTCCGACGTCGACGGCCACAAGGTGCAGGTGGTGCAACTGGACGATGCTTCCGATCCTTCCACCGCCGCCCGCAACGCGCGCAAGCTGATCGACGAGGACAAGGTCGACGTGATCATCGGAACGGCCGGTTCGCCCGGGGCGCTGGCGATCGCCGCCGTCGCGCGCGAGACCAGAACGCCGCTGATCTCGATAGCCAATGCCAACCTGCCAGGGGAGGAAGGCGCCTGGATGGTGACGCTGCCCCAGCCGGCGCCGCTGATGATGAGCGCGGTCATCGACCGGATGAAGAAGTCCGGCGTCAAGACGGTCGGCTATATCGGCTTCTCGGACGCCTGGGGCGATCTCGTCTACGACGCCCTTCGCAAGATCGCCGAGCCGCAGGGCATCAAGGTGGTTTCGAACGAACGCTATGCCCGCGCCGACTCCTCGGTCACCGGCCAGGTGCTAAAGATCGTCGCCTTGCGTCCGGACGCTGTTATCACCGGCACCTCGGGAACCCCCGGCGCCTTGCCGTATCTCGCGCTGGCGGACCGCGGCTACAAGGGCCAGATCTACGGCATGCATGCGCTGATCAATCCCGACTTCGTCCGGGTCGGCGGCGCATCCGTCGAAGGTCTGCTGGCGCCGACCGGGCCGGTGGTGGTGGGCGAGCAACTGCCGGCGGACGACCCGATGCGCAAGGTCGCCATGGACTTCCGGGCCGCTTATGAGAAAGCCCACGGTGCTGTACCGACGGATGCCTTCTCCGCCTACTCCTTCGACGCCTGGCTGTTGTTCCTGGATGGGGCGCGCCGCGCGCTCGCCACCAAGGCGGAGCCGGGCACCCCGGCATTTCGGCTTGCCTTGCGCGATGCCATCGTCAACACCAAGGAACTGGTCGGCACCCACAGTGTCTACAACTTCAAGCCCGACGACCGCTACGGCTCCGATGAACGCTCGCGCGTCGTCGTGAAGCTTGAAAAGGGTCAGTGGAAACTGGTCCCTTAGCAGCCGTCAGGAACTCGGCGTCCCGGCTCCGATGAGTGCGTACCGCGACCGGCCGGACGCCATCCGTGCGCTGGTGCAGGCCGACCGGGTGCATCGGGATGTCTATCTGAGCGAGGAACTGTTCGCGCTCGAGCAGGAACGCTTCTTCGCCGCCACCTGGACGTATGTCGGCCATGCCAGCGAGATACCGCAACCGGGTGACTACCGGGCGCTGGACGTCGCCGGCCGGCCGCTGGTCATGGTGCGGCAGCCGGACGGATCGGTCCGGGTGCTCTACAACCGCTGCGCCCACAAGGGGACGAGGCTGGTCACGGACGAAAGCGGCAATACCGGGAAGTTCTTCCGCTGCCCCTACCATGCCTGGACGTACCGGCTCGACGGCGCGCCGCTGGCGGTGCCGCTCAGGCAAGGCTACGAAGGGACGGCCCTCAGGAACTGCGAGTCGGGTCGCGGCATGGCTGCCCTGGCCAACGTAGCCTGTTACCGGGACTTCGTCTTCGTGCGCCTGTCCGACACCGGTCCTGATTTCCAGTCCTACTTCGGGGAGGTGCTGCAGGCGATCGACAACCTGGCCGATCGGTCGCCGCACGGCAGGTTGCTGGCCGAGGGCGGCGTGCTGCGCAACATCATCCGCTGCAACTGGAAGATGTACCTGGAGAACATCAACGACACGGTCCACCCGTTGTCGGCCCATGAGTCGGCCACCCGCGCCGCAACCGCCTTATGGCAGGACCATCCCCCGCAGGAGCCCAAGCCGATGGCCATGGAGCAGATCCTGCCCTTCGGCGCCGGCTACGAGTTCTTCGACGGTATGGGCGGCCGGGTTTTCGCAAACGGCCACAGCCTGCTCGGGGTCAACTTCAGCATCCATTCCGGCTACTCGCAGTTGCCGGACTACGAGGATGCCATGCGCCGGGCCCATGGTGCGGAACGCGCCGCTTCGATCCTGCAGCGCTCACCCCAGAACGCGATACTGTTTCCAAGCCTGGCCGTCAAAGGATCGCCGCAGGCCATCCGGGTGATCCGCCCGCTGGCCGTGGATCGCACGCTGGTGGAGGCATGGAGCCTGCGCGCGGTCGACGCGCCGGACGTCCTGTTCGAGCGTGCGATGACGTACAACCGGCTGGTGTTCTCGCCGATGTCGATCGTGGCGCATGACGACGTGCATCTGTTCGAGAGCATTCAGCACGGCCTGCAGGCGCAAGGCAACGACTGGATAAGCCTGCACCGCGATTACCAGGCCGGCGAACTCGAGCAGGACACCGTCACCACCAACGGCACCAATGAACTGCTGATGCGCAACCAGTTCCGCGCCTGGCTGAAGTTCATGGCGCCGCCTGCGCCGGCGGTGCCGTAGTGGCGCCTGAGGACTTCGTTGCCGCTGAAGCGGCACTGCTGGATGCAGGCCGCTTCGAGGAGTGGCTGGACCTGTTCACCGACGATGGCCGCTATTGGGTACCGCTGCTGGGTGCGCGCCAGGCCGATCCGACCACGCACAATTCCATCGCCTATGAGGACCGCCTGCTGCTCAAGCTGAGGATCGAGCGCCTGAAGGATCCCCGGGCGCACTCACAACATCCACCCAGCGCCTGCCAGCATGTGCTGCAGCGGCCGGTGGTGGAGCGCGACGAAGAAGCGGTGGCGACCGTCCTTCTGCGCACCCCGTTCATCTATGTCGAATCCCGCGGTAACGACCAGTTGCTTCTCGCCGGAACCTGCCGGCACCTGCTGGTCCGCAGAGCTTCCGGCTGGGCGATCCGGCTCAAGCGGGTAGACCTGCTCAACGCCGCACGGCCGCTGCCCGCCGTCCAGTTGTTCATCTGATGGTCCAGCCCTCTCACCAACCAGGAGTTCGAGACATGAAAAGCCTTCTGCAGTGCCTCACCCGTTTTTCACTGGCCGCGGCAGCCAGCGCACTTGTCGCGGCAGGCGCGGTAGCCGCCGATCTCAAGGTCGGCCTCAGCGTCTCACTCTCCGGCCCCAACTCTTCGCTCGGTGTTCCCTACGCCAAGGGTATGCAGGCGGCGATTGCCTACAAGCCTGAGGTGAGTGGTCGCAAGGTTCAGCTGATCGTGCTGGATGACGGCTCGGATCCGACCACTGCCGGGCGCAACGCCCGCAAGCTGGTCGAGGAGGACAAGGTCGACGTGCTGATGGGAACGTCGGGTGTTCCGGCTGCGATCGCGATCGCGCAGGTCGGGCGGGATGCCAAGGTTCCGATGATCGGCCTCACGCCGATCCAGCTCGATCCGGCCGAGAACCCCTGGGTGTTCACCGTGGCCCAGCCCACCCAGCTGATGATCGACGCAGTGGTCGAGCGGATGCAGCGCAACGGAGTGAAGAACGTGGGTTACATCGGCTTCTCCGACGCCTGGGGTGACCTTGTCTACAACGCGCTGATGAAGGCTGCCCCGGCCGCCGGCATCAAGGTGCTGGGCAACGAACGATATGCCCGTGCCGACTCGTCCGTCACCGGCCAGGTCCTCAAGCTCCTGGCGATGCGGCCGGACGCCGTCATGACCGGGGGCGCGGGAACGCCCGGGGCGCTGCCCTTCCTGGCGCTGGGGGAGCGCGGCTTCAAGGGGGGCGTGTACGGTCAGCATGGCCTGATCAATCCCGATTTCGTCCGCGTGGTGGCTGCGGCCGGCGAAGGCGCGCTGATGCCCACCGGCCCGGTGATCGTGGCAGAGCAGTTGCCGGACGACTACCCGACCAAGAAGATCGCGATGGCGTTCCGGGAGGTGTTCCAACGAGTCAACAATTCGCCGACCAGCGACGCGTTCTCGGCCTATTCGTTCGACGGCTACCTGGTGTTCCTGGATGCCGCGGGTCGCGCCGCCGGCAAAGGCGAGCCGGGAACGCCGGAGTTCAGGCTCGCGCTTCGCGACGCGATTGCCAGCACCCGCGACCTGGTCGGTACGCACGGCGTCTACAACTTCAAACCCGGCAACCTCTACGGCGTCGACGAGCGGGCCCGGGTGATCGTCAAGCTCGAAAGCGGTAAGTGGAGGCTGGCGCCTTGAGGCGCTACCCCCCGAAGCGCCTTCGGCGCCTCCCCCCAGGGGGCGCCGCTAGCGGCCGGGCAGAGCCCGATCCGCGGCGGCCGCTGGAATGCGTCACGATGGTCAGCTGACATGAATTGGGATATTGCCCTCATTCTCGGGATCGACGGGATCGCCAATGGTGCCGTCTACCTGCTCGCCGGCATCGGCCTGGTGCTGATCTTTTCGGTGACGCGGGTGGTGTTCGTGCCGTTCGGCGACATCGCGGCCTTCGCCGCTCTGACGCTGGCGGCATTCGAAACCGGTCGCCTGCCGCCGACGATTGCCATGGTCGGCGTGCTGGCGGCGCTGGCCGTCGTCGTCGAGGTCGGCGCCCTGGTGCGCCGGGCGGAATACGGGAGGATTGCGCCGGCTATCGGCTGGTGGGGAATCCTGCCCGCGATTCCCTGCGTGCTGGCATGGCTGGCATCTCGGCCCGGCGTGCCGGCGGCGTTGCATATCGCCGCCGCGGTTTTGCTGGTGGTGCCGCTGGCACCGCTGATCGCGCGGATCGTGTTCCAGCCGATAGCAGATGCCTCCGTCCTGGTCCTGCTGATCGTGTCGCTCGCCTTGCACTTCCTGCTTTCCGGCCTGGGCCTGCTGTTCTTCGGGCCCGAGGGCTCGCGCACGAGCCCCCTGGCATCCGGCTCGCTCACGTTGGGCGACGGCTACGTCGTCAGCGGCCAGGTCATCCTGATGGTGGCCTCGGCAATCGTCCTGAGCGGGCTGTTCTTCCTGGTATTCGAGCACACGGTGACCGGCAAGGCGCTGCGGGCGACGGCGGTGAACCGGGTCGGCGCGCGGCTGGTCGGCATTCGACCCGCCCGCACGGCCTTGCTCGCCTACGGCAGCGCCTCGCTGCTGGGAGGCCTGATCGGCGTGCTGATCGCCCCGGTCACCACCATGTACTACGACTCCGGTTTCATCATCGGCCTCAAGGCCTTCGTCGCCGCGATCATCGGCGGCCTGGTGAGCTATCCGCTGACGGCAGTCGGCGGTCTGGCGGTCGGGCTGGTCGAGAGCTTCGCTTCGTTCTGGAGCGGAGCGCTCAAGGATGTGATCGTGTTCAGCCTGCTCATTCCGGTCCTGATGCTGCGATCGTTCCTCAGCATCCACGCCGAGGACGACGATGAAGAGGTGGATCAATGAGCCCGTCGCGCGGCCGCCCGAAGACGGGCTCGCTCCCCCTTGTTCTCGCGGCGGTGGTGGTCCTCGCGCTCGCCGTCGCGCCGGCAATCGCCGGCAACTTTACCGTCTCGCTGCTGAACGACATCGGCATCGGGGCGCTGGTCGCACTGGGCCTGGTCCTCCTGACCGGCGTGGGCGGCGCCACCTCCTTCGGGCAGGCAGCTTTCGTCGGCATTGCCGCCTATTCGACCGCCTGGCTGACGACGGCACAGGGGCTCTCCCCCTGGCTGGGCCTGCTGTTCGCGCTGCTGCTGACAGGATTGTCGGCCCTCGGGATCGGCATGCTCACGCTGCGCCTCGGCGGTCACTTCCTTCCGCTCAGCACGATCGCCTGGGGCCTGTCGATTGCGATGGTCTTCGGCAATGTCGACGCCCTGGGGCGCCATACCGGCATCTCCAACATACCGGCCCTGACGCTGGGGACCTGGTCGCTCGCCGACCGGCGCAGCATGTACTACCTGATCTGGCTTCTGGTCGGGCTAGCCTACCTGTTCAGCCGCAATCTCCTGCAGTCGCGTCCCGGCCGGGCGATCCGCAGCCTGCGCGGCGGCACCACGCTGCTGGCGAGCGTCGGAGCGGATGCCTATCGGGTGCGGCTCTCCCTGTTCGTGATCGCGGCGCTACTGGCCGGTTTCGCCGGCTGGCTCTATGCCCACACCAACCGCTTCGTAAGCCCGTCCCCGTTCGATGTGCGGGCCAGCATCGAATACCTCCTGATGGCGGTCGCCGGCGGACTCGGCCATCTGGTGGGCGCTCTGGTCGGGTCGGCGCTGGTGCTGTCCCTCAAGAATGCGCTGCAGGACGTGTTGCCGCTGCTTACCCAGCGAGCCGGCCAGCTCGAGGCAGTTGCCTTTGCAGCGCTCTTCATCCTGCTTCTGCACTTCGCGCGCGGCGGCCTGATGGGATACCTGATGCGCTGGTGGCGTCGCCGGCGCCCGGCGGGCCCGGGCAGTCAGGAGACCGGCGCGCCCACCCTCGACTCCCTGGCCGAGCCGGTGGCGCCGCTGGCGCATCGGCAGCTGCCGCCACGCGGCACGCCGATCCTGTCGGTGAGCGGCGCGGTCAAGCGTTTCGGCGGATTGGTCGCCGTCAACGATGTCAGCTTCGACCTGGCGGCGGGGGAGATCCTGGGCCTGATCGGCCCGAACGGCGCCGGCAAGTCGACGATGTTCAATCTGCTCACCTGCACCCTGCCGATGACCGCTGGGAGTGTCCGCTTTCTCGGCCGCGACATCGTCGGGATGCCGCAGCGCCAGGTGGCACGACTGGGCCTCGCCCGCACGTTCCAGCACGTCAAGCTGCGGCCGCGGATGAGCCTGCTCGACAACGTCGCACTCGGCGCCCATGCGCGCACCGGTTCCGGCGTGATCCGCGCGGGACTGCGGATGGACCGCAAGGAAGAGCGCCAGATCCTGCAGGAGGCCCAGCGGCAACTGGAACGGATCGGCCTCGGCGACAGGGCTCACGAACTGGCCGGCAGCCTGCCGCTGGGGACCCAGCGCATCCTCGAGATCGCCCGTGCTCTGGCAGCCGATCCGGTGCTGCTGGTGCTGGATGAGCCGGCGGCGGGATTGCGCCGCAAGGAGAAGATGGCGCTCGCAGGCCTGCTGCGCAAGCTGCGCGACGAGGGTGTCACCGTCCTGATCGTCGAGCATGACATGGACTTCGTGATGAAGCTGGTGGATCGCCTGGTGGTGATGAACTTCGGCTCCAAGCTGGTGGAGGGGGTGCCTGCTGCGGTACGTGCCGACGCGCGGGTCCAGGCGGCCTATCTCGGCAGCGTCGCATGAGCAGCGGCGCGACCGCTCCCATGCTCCAGGTAGGCGATCTTCACGTCTCCTACGGCCAGGTGGATGCGGTCCGCGGGGTGAGCCTGTCGCTCGATCCCGGCCAGATCATTTCCGTGATCGGGCCCAATGGGGCCGGCAAGACCACCCTGATGGCGGCGGTGATGGGCCTGTTGCCCTGCAAAGGGCTGCTTCGATTCGAGGGCGAAGATCTGCAGGCGCTCGATGTGGAGGCGCGGGTCGAACGCGGCATGTGCCTGGTGCCGGAAAAACGCGAGCTGTTCGGCGAACTGACGGTTCTGGACAACCTGCAGTTGGGCGCCTACGCGAGAAAACTGCGCGGCGAGTCGCTGACGCGGCAGGTCCGGTCGGTATTCGACCGCTTCCCGCAGCTCGCTGAGCGCCGCTCCCAGCGTGCCGATACGTTGTCGGGCGGCGAGCGGCAGATGCTGGCGCTGGGGCGCGCCCTGATGTCCTCTCCGCGCCTGTTGCTGCTGGACGAGCCCAGCCTCGGGCTGGCTCCGTTGATCGTGCGCGATATTCTGGCGATCGTCGCTCAGCTGCGAGAAGACGGAGTTTCGATCCTGCTGGTGGAGCAGAACGCGCGTGCCGCCCTCGAGACTTCCGACTACGGCTATGTCCTCGAGACCGGGGAGGTCGCGCTGTCAGGCGCTTCGGAGGCCCTCGCGGGCGATCCGCGGGTGCAGGCGACCTACCTTGGCGGGGGCAGCCAGGATGAATGAGACATGAATGAGGGTATGAATGAGGGCATATGAGGACGTGACCGGGCGCACGCTGCCGGCCATGCTGCAGCGTCAGGCGGCATCGTTCGGGGATCGGCCGTTTCTTGCGCTCGGGGAGAGCCGGTGGAGCCATTCGGACGCCTGGCGCGAGGCAGCGGGCTGGGCCGGCGCGCTTGGGCTCGCGGGCGTCGGTCGCGGCGACCGGGTGGCGGTGATGTGCAGCAACCGCATCGAGTTCGTCCAGTTGTTCCTTGGCTGCGGCTGGCTCGGGGCAGTCACAGTGCCCGTCAATACCGCCTCGATGGGACCGCAGATCGCCTACTACGTCGCCGACAGCGAGACCCGGCTGCTGGTGATGGAGTCCTGCTACCTGGCGCGGCTCGATGGCGCGGACTTCTCCGGCACGCGGCTGGAGATGATCTGGGTGCTGGACGACGGCGACCCGGGACTGGCGCTGCCGCGATCCGCCTTGGGAATTCCGGTGGCTCGGTATCCGGCGGCCGCGGAGCCGCTGGCGCCGGCGGCGGTGCAGCCAGGGGAGCCGCTGGCCATTCTCTACACTTCCGGCACCACCGGCCCGGCCAAGGGCGTGGTCTGCCCGCACGCGCAGTATTACTGGTGGGGGCGCAATACGGCTGAGATCCTCGGAATAGGCGGGGCGGATGTCCTCTGCACCACCTTGCCGCTGTTCCACATCAATGCACTCAATACCCTGGCACAGGCCGCCCTCGCCGGCTGCCAGGTCGCGTATGAACCGCGCTTTTCGGCCTCCGGCTTCTGGGCCGCAATGCACACTCGGCGCGCCACGGTGGTCTACCTGCTCGGCGCGATGGTGCCGATCCTGCTGGCGCAACCGGCCGGCGCCGGCGAGAAGAGTCATAAGGTGCGGATCGGCCTGGGTCCCGGCGTGCCGGCTGCGGCAGCCGCAAGCTTCCTGCAGCGTGTGGGCGTGCGCCTGCTGGAAGGCTACGGGTCCACCGAAACGAATTTCGTGATCGCCACCGCGCCGGATTCGCCCCGCAACGGCGTGATGGGGTGGCTTCGGCCCGGCTTTCAGGCGCGCGTCGCCGACGAGGACGATGCTGAACTGCCGCCCGGTGAGGCGGGCGAGTTGCTGCTGCGCACGGACGTGCCTTATGCCTTCGCCAGCGGCTACTTCAACATGCCTCAGAAGACCGTCGAGGCATGGCGCAACCTCTGGTTCCACACCGGCGACCGCGTGGTCCGCGACGCGGATGGTGCCTTCCGTTTCATCGACAGGATCAAAGACGCGATCCGCCGCCGCGGCGAGAACATTTCCTCCTTCGAGGTCGAGCAGGTCCTGCTCAGCCATGCCTGTGTCGCCGCCGCTGCCGTGTTTCCGGTCCAGTCGGAACTCGCGGAAGACGAGGTGATGGCAGCTTTGATCCTGCACCCCGGGCAGCGGCTCGATCCGGCGGAACTCGCCGGCTTCTGCGACCTGCGCCTGCCGAAGTTTGCCGTGCCGCGCTATATCGAGGTGGTGGAGGACCTGCCCCGCACGGAGAACGGCAAGGTGCAGAAGTACAAGCTTCGTGAACGGGGAGTCGCCGCAGGCACCTGGGATCGTGCGGCGCAGCCTGGCGGCGTTGGCAGGCCGCCCGAGCGGACCGGACGACCATGAGCGGCGCGGAAATGATGCGCTGGACCTCAACGGTGGCCGGCTGATGCGCTGAGGCGCCGCCGGCTTCAGAATGGAGATTGCATGAAAGACGACGAATCGCATGCCGTGCTCAATTTT
>JACCRJ010000651.1 GCA_013813615.1 Lautropia sp.
GGATCAAGGACCTGAACGGCCTGCCGGATGCACTGTTCATTGTCGACGTGGGCTACCACAAGATCGCCGTCACGGAAGCACGCAAGCTCGGCGTGCCGATCGTCGCAGTGGTTGATACCAACCACTCTCCGGACGGAATCGACTACATCATTCCCGGCAACGACGACTCCGGCCGCGCGGTCCGCCTGTATGCCCGTGGCATTGCCGACGCGATCCTGGAAGGCCGCAGCGCGGCATTGCAGGAGGTGGTCAAGGGTGCCGAGGAAGATGAGTTCGTCGAGGTCGAATCCGAAGATGCCTGATCTGGATGTCGCAGACCCGATGGCGCCGCGCGTCATGGAGTGAAACCTAGCCCGGCGCCCGTCGCCTCCGGCTCGGGTGTGGCGCTTTCCGTATCCCCGGCCGCAAGCTGCGCCCGGGGAATTTCCAGAATTTGAGAGGATTGCAAGCATGGCGGAAATCACCGCGAGCATGGTCAAGGAACTGCGCGAGAAAACCGACGCGCCGATGATGGAGTGCAAGAAGGCCTTGACCGAGGCGGGCGGAGACCTGCAGCGGGCTGAGGAGATCCTCCGGGTCAAGCTCGGCAACAAGGCCAGCAAAGCGGCCTCCCGGGTTGCGGCGGAAGGTGTCGTGGGCATCCATGTCACGGCCGACGCCACCACCGGCGCCATGATCGAAGTCAACTGCGAAACCGATTTCGTGGCCAAGAACGACGACTTCCTCGCATTTACGGCGGCGCTGGCGCGCCTGGTGGCGGAGCAGGATCCGGCGGACGTTGCGGGGCTGTCGACCCTCGCGCTGGAGGGCAATCGGGTTGAGCAGGTCCGGACCGCGCTGATCGGCAAGATCGGCGAGAACGTCTCGATCCGCCGGTTCAACCGAATCCAGGCAGCCGGCCGGATCGGCAGCTACCTGCACGGCGGCGCCCGCATCGGCGTGCTGGTGGATCTCAGCGGCGGCGACGAGGCCCTGGCAAAGGATCTGGCCATGCATATCGCCGCTCACAAGCCGATCGCCCTCGGCCGGGACGACGTGCCGGCCGACCTGATCGCCAGGGAGCGTTCCATCGCCGAACAGAAGGCGGCGGAGTCCGGCAAGGCGCCGGAGATCGTCTCCAAGATGGTGGAGGGCACGGTGCAGAAGTACCTGAAGGAGGTGACCCTGCTGGGCCAGCCCTTCGTCAAGGACGACAAGCAGACGGTCGAGCAGGTGCTCAAGGCCCGCCAGGCCAAAGTCAGCGTCTTTCACCTGTACGTGGTGGGCGAGGGCATCGAGAAGAAGCAGAGCGACTTCGCGGCGGAAGTTGCCGCCCAAGTCTCGGCCGCCCGCTGACAGCGGACGCCTGCCCATGACCGACCCGACGCCCACCCCCGCGACAGCCGGCGCAGCCAGCTGCAGCCCCGCCTATCGGCGGGTCCTGTTGAAGCTTTCCGGCGAAGCCCTGATGGGCGAGGACAGCTACGGCATCAACCGCAATACGATCGAGCAGATGTGCGGCCAGATCGTGGAGGTCACGCGTCTCGGCGTCGAGCTGGCCATCGTGATCGGCGGGGGCAACATCTTTCGCGGTGTGTCTACCGGCGCGGCCGGGATGGACCGGGCCACTGCGGACTACATGGGCATGCTCGCCACCGTAATGAACGCGCTCGCCCTGCAGGACGCCTTGCGCCAGCTGGGCGCTGCCGCCCGGGTTCAGTCCGCCCTCAACATCGAGCAGATCGTGGAACCCTACATCCGCCCGAAGGCGCTGCGCTACCTGGAAGAAGGCAAGGTCGTCATCTTCGCGGGCGGCACCGGCAATCCTTTTTTCACCACCGACACGGCCGCGGCGCTGCGCGGCGCCGAGATCGACGCGGAGGTGATCCTCAAGGCTACCAAGGTGGACGGGGTCTATTCCGCGGATCCGCTCAAGGACAAGTCGGCCACCCGTTACCGCGAGATCTCCTTCGACGAGGCGATCAGCCGCAATCTCAAGGTGATGGATGCCGCGGCCTTTGCGCTGTGCCGTGACCAGAAGCTGCCGGTCAAGGTATTCTCGATATTCAAACCCGGTGCCCTCGTGCGGGTCATCTGCGGCGATGATGAAGGCACGCTGGTGCACGTCTGAGGCTCGTTGCAGCCGAAGACCCGAGCGCTCTGGAGGCAAGCATGTCCATCGGTGAAATCAAGCAGTCGACAGAAAGGAAGATGCAGAAGGCGCTGGAAGCATGCAAGTCCAGCCTCTCCAAGATCCGGACCGGTCGGGCGCACGTCGGCGTGCTCGACCATATCCATGTGGACTACTACGGCAACTCCACGCCGCTCAACCAGGTCGCCAACGTGACGCTGCTGGATGCACGGACCCTGCAGGTGACGGTCTGGGAGAAGGGCATGGCGGTGGTGGTGGACAAGGCGATCCGGGACTCTGACCTGGGGCTGAACCCCCAGTCGCAGGGCACGGTCATTCGCGTGCCCATGCCGCCGCTGTCCGAGGAGCGCCGCCGGGAGATGGTCAAGGTCGTCAAGCACGAGGGCGAAAACGCCAAGATCGTCATCCGCGGCATGCGGCGCGACGCCAACGGCGAGTTCAAGGAACTGTTCAAGGCCAAGGAGATCTCCGAAGACGACGAGCGTCGGGCTCAGGAGGAGATCCAGAAGATGACCGACCGCTGCGTTGCGGAAATCGACAAGCTGCTCGCGGCGAAAGAACTGGAGGTGATGACGGTCTGATCGGCTTCAAGGATTCGATATCGATTTCTTCTGCATCATCCTGATCAGGGCGCCGGCCGCACGATGACATTCATCAGCTCGACTCAAACAATCCCGGGCATTGGTCCCGTGCCGCGCCACATCGCCATCATCCTGGACGGCAACGGCCGTTGGGCAACCGACCGACACCTGCCGCGGGCGGCCGGCCACCGCAAGGGCGTGGAGGCGGTGCGGGCAACGGTGGAACAGTGCGCACGGCTGGGGGTCGAGTACGTGACGCTGTTCGCTTTCAGTTCCGAGAACTGGCGCCGGCCGGCGGACGAAGTCTCGCTGCTGATGCGCCTGTTCATCTCCGCGCTGCAGCGCGAAGTCGACCAGCTCAACCGCAACGGCATCCGGTTGCGCGTAGCCGGCGACCTGAGCCGCTTCGAGCCCCGGCTGCAGCGCATGATCGAGGACGCACAGAAGGACACCGCCGCGAACCGGCGCATGACGCTGACGGTTGCAGCCAATTACGGGGGACGATGGGACATCCTGCAGGCCACCAGCGCGCTGATCCGCGCCCGCATCGACGCGGGCGCCGACCTGGCCGTGCCGGTAACGGAAACCGAGCTCGCCCAGTACCTGGCGCTGTCGTTCGCGCCGGAGCCGGATCTGTTCATCCGCACCGGCGGCGAGCAGCGGATCAGCAACTTCCTCCTGTGGCAGCTGGCGTATACCGAACTCTTCTTCTGCGAGCGCTACTGGCCCGACTTCGACGCCGGGACCCTGGATGAAGCGATCGCCTGGTACCGGCAGCGGGAGCGTCGATTCGGGCGCACGGGCGGACAGCTTGCAGCCGCCGCAGGTTGAGTTGGACTGCCACCGCCCGGGCCGGGAGACTTCGGGCCCGGGGGGCTGCGGCAGGCCTCGCGGCGGTCGCTAGAGGCCGGTCGCACATGCTGCGCCAGCGCGTCAGCACAGCGCTCGTCCTGCTGGTCGTCATCGTCGGCGCGCTGATCTATGC
>JACCRJ010000689.1 GCA_013813615.1 Lautropia sp.
CGCCACCACTGGCCGCGGAGCGTAATGCCAGCGGCCAGCGCGCCCGTGGCGACGGGACCAGGCGCAGCATGCGCAGGGCCGTCGGCGGCAGGAAGGTGCACGTCACCCGGTGGCGCGACATCAGGTCGAAGGCGGCTTGCGCGTCGAACTTGGCGAAGCGGCGTGCCAGCACCGGCACGCCGTGATGCCATGCCGGCAGCAGCACGTCCAGCAGCCCGCCGATCCACGCCCAGTCCGCCGGCGTCCAGATGAGGTCGCCGTCCCGCGGGAAGCTGCCGTGAGACATCTCCACGCCGGGCAGGTGGCCCAGCAGCACGCGATGGGCATGAAGGACTCCCTTCGGCTTGCCGGTGGTGCCGGAGGTGTAGATGATGACCGCCGGATCCTCCGCCGCGGTATCGACCGGCGTGAAGTCGGGCGACTCGCCCGCCATCGACGCATGCAGCGGCAGGATGGGCGCGCCTGGGGTTTGATCGACGCAGTAGACCCGCTCCAGGTCCGGCAACTGCGCAAGCAGCGGCCCGACCTTGGCGAGGCCGTTTGAATCGGTGACCAGGATGCGGGCGCCGGAATCGGCCAGCCGGTACTGCAGCGCCTCAGGGCCGAACAAGGTGAACAGCGGCACGGCGATCGCGCCCGACTTGTATGCCGCGATGTGCGCGATGGCGGTCTCCGGCGCCTGCGGCAGCAGGATCGCCACCCGGTCACCGACCGACAGGCCGGCGCGGCGCCAGCAGTTGGCAAGGCGGTTCGATGCGCGCCGGACGTCGTCGAAGGTATGGCGCTGCACATCGCCGGCTTCGGTCTCGAAGATCAGCGCCAGCCGACCTTCGCCGCCGGCCCACCGGTCGCAGGCGTCGACGCCGATGTTGTAGCGCGCCGGCACCTGCCAGTGGAAGGCGGCTCGCGCCCTTTCGTATCTGTCCATGTCGTATCGGTCCATCGCCATGTCTTCTCCGGTCGTCACGGCAGGTAGCGGTTCGACGGCAGCCCCGGCACGTCGACCGGCGCCGAGAAGACGTAGCCGCTCAACGGCCACTCCCGCAGCTCGTTCTCGCAGCGTCCGGCGCGGGCGGTGGTGATGTAAAGAGTGCGCAGGTCGGGCCCGCCGAAAGCCACCATGGTCGGACACCGCGCCGGCACCGGCAGCGCCCGCAGGATCCGCCCCTGCGGCGAGAGCTGCAGCACTCGCCCGCCTTCGTACTGGGCCGTCCAGTAGCAGCCGCGCGCGTCCACCGCCGCACCGTCCGGCCGGCCGCCGTAGGCCGGTGCAGCCCGGTCTGCGTCGGCACGCCACCAGGTGCGGCGATTCGCGATCGAACCGTCGGCCGCGTCGAAGTCGTAGGTGTAGACGACGTGGGCCGGCGTATCGCTGTGGTACATGACGCGCCCGTCCGGCGAGAAGGCGAGGCCGTTGGACGTGGTGACGCCCCAGTCCCGCCCGGGCGACCCCGCCGCGCCGGCGCCGGTCACGACGCGCGCGCGGCCGCGCTCCAGGCAGTAGAGGCCGGCGCTGGCTTCGTCCTTCGATTCGAGCAAGGTGCCGGCCCAGAAGCGGCCGCGACTATCGACCTTGCCGTCGTTGAAGCGGTAGCGGGCGGAATCGAAGGGCGGATCCGTCAGGCGCGCCAGCGTCGAGTCGCGCAGGTCGAAAACATGAAAGCCGCTGCGCATCGCGATCACCACCTGCCGCGCCGTCTCCCCCGCCACCAGGCCGACGCAGCCGGGATTGTCGGGGAGCGGCCAGTCGCGCTGTTCGCCGTCCGATACCTGCAGGCAGTGCAGCTGCCGCCCGTCGATGTCGACCCAGAGCAGCGTCCCGCTCCGGTCGTCCCACAGCGGGCCTTCGCCGAGCGCGCTGGCGCCGGCGGACACCACCTGCAGGCCGGGGCAGGCCGCCGCGCAAGCCGGGCCGACCTCAGGCCGGGGCGTTCCAGGCGGCCAGAGCTTCACGGGTGGCGGCGACGATGCTTGCATGCGCACGGCTGATCACGAGCGAATCCGGAGCGAGCCAGCTGCCGCCGACTGCCGCGACACAGCCCAGTGCCTTCCAGGCCGTCAAGTTGGCAAGGGTGACGCCGCCAGTCGGGATGAAGTCGAGGTTGCCGTTGCGGGCCGGACGCAGCGCGCTGGCGATTGCCTGCAGCGCCGGCGGCCCGCCGGCGGCCATCGCCGGGAAGAACTTCAGCAGGCTGTAGCCGGCCTCGCAGGCGCGCATGACCTCACCGGCGGTTGCGACCCCCGGTACCCACGGCATGCCCTGCTCCTTCATGGCGGCGGCCAGCGCCGGCGTGAAGCCGGGAGACACGCACAAGGTGGCGCCGGCGCTGCGCACTTCCGCGACCT
>JACCRJ010000691.1 GCA_013813615.1 Lautropia sp.
ACAGCACCTGGCGGGTGTCGGCAGGATCGATCACGCCGTCGTCCCACAGCCGGGCGGTCGCATAGTAGGGATGCCCCTGGACCTCGTATTGCGCGAGAATCGGGGACTTGAAAGCGGCTTCCTCCTCCGCGCTCCAGGTCTGTCCCTTGGCTTCCATGCCGTCGCGCCGGACCGTGGCCAGCACCGAAGCCGCCTGCTCGCCGCCCATCACGCCGATCCGGGCGTTCGGCCACATCCACAGGAAGCGCGGCGAGTAGGCGCGCCCGCACATTCCGTAGTTGCCGGCCCCGAAGGAGCCGCCGATGATGACGGTGAACTTCGGCACCTGGGCGCAGGCGACCGCCGTGACCATCTTCGCGCCGTGGCGAGCGATGCCCTCGTTCTCGTACTTGCGCCCGACCATGAAGCCGGTGATGTTCTGCAGGAAGACCAGCGGGATCCTGCGCTGGCAGCACAGTTCGATGAAATGCGTGCCCTTCTGCGCGGATTCGGAGAAGAGGATGCCGTTGTTGGCGACGAGCCCGATCGGCATGCCGTCGATCCGCGCGAAGCCCGTCACCAGCGTCGTGCCGAAGCGCGCCTTCCATTCATCCAGCCAGGAGTCGTCGACGATACGGGCGATGACCTCGCGGATGTCGTAAGGCTTGCGGGTATCGGTCGGTATCACGCCGTAGAGCTCGCCCGGATCGTAGCGCGGCGGCTTCGACTCGGCGGGGGCGATCTCCAGCCCCTGGTTGCCGACGTGGCCTTGCGGCAGCTTGCGCCGGTTGAGGTTCCCCACGATCCGCCGCGCGATCGCAAGCGCGTGCTCGTCGTTCAGCGCGAGGTGGTCGGCGACGCCGGAAAGGCGCGTGTGGACGTCGCCGCCGCCCAGGTCTTCCGCGCTCACGATCTCGCCGATGGCCGCCTTCACCAGGGGCGGCCCGCCCAGGAAGATCGTGCCCTGGTTCTTCACGATGACCGATTCGTCGCTCATCGCCGGCATGTAGGCGCCGCCGGCAGTGCACGAACCCATCACTACCGCGATCTGGGCGATGCCGAGTGCCGACAGCGTTGCCTGGTTGTAGAAGATCCGGCCGAAGTGTTCGCGGTCGGGGAAGACATCGTCCTGGTTGGGCAGGTTGGCGCCGCCCGAGTCGACCAGGTAGATGCACGGCAGGTTGTTCTCGCGCGCGATCTCCTGCGCGCGCAGGTGCTTCTTCACCGTCATCGGATAGTAGGTGCCGCCTTTCACGGTGGCGTCGTTGCAGACCACCATGCATTCAACGCCGCTGACCCGGCCGATGCCGGTGATGATGCCGGCGCAGGGCGCATCGCCGCCGTACATCCCGTGGGCGGCGAGGGGCGAGCATTCCAGGAAGGGCGTGCCCGGGTCGAGCAGCATCTGGACGCGGTCGCGGGGCAGCAGCTTGCCACGCGACAGGTGGCGCCGGCGCGCGGTTTCGCCACCGCCCAGCGCCGCGCGGGCCAGCTGCTCGCGCAGGTCGTCCACCAGCGCCTGCATCGCCCGGGCGTTGGCCTGGAACTGCTCGTCGCGTGCACTGAGCTTGCTGTCTATCCTCATTGCCTGTCCACCATCGGGTCCTGTCCCGAGACGATTATGCCGGTTCGAGGCCGCGGGCCCCGTGCCGGTATCATGGGCCGAGGATGTCACCCGAGCGGATGAAGAGGAGACCGGGATGGATCAGCAACCAGCATCGGCAGCGCCGACAGACGAACCCGGCAGGCAGCCCGCGCTGCTGCTCGGCAGGGCTTGGCTGCCTGCTGCCGACGGGCCGGTGGTGGTGACCGTGCGCGGCGGCGAGGTACTCGACATCACCTCCCCGCTGGCGCCGACCGTGCGGGATATCTGCGAGATGCCGGATCCGGCCGCTTATGTCGCGACCGCGAAGGGCAACCCGATCGGCACGCTGGATGCGGTGCTGGCTGATTCGGCGGTGGCGTCCGTCTCCGCCAATCCGGTCGATGCGGCGGGCCTGCGCCAGCGGCCATGGCTGATCGCGCCGATCGACCTGCAGGCGATCAAGGCCTCCGGCGTGACCTTCGTCGTCAGCCTGCTGGAACGGGTGATCGAGGAACAGGCGAAGGGCTCGCCACAGAAGGCGGCGGCGATCCGCAGCGAGATTCACGGCCTGATCGGCCAGGACCTCTCGAAGCTGGTGCCGGGCTCCACCGAGGCGATGCAGATCAAGCAGGCGCTCATCGACAAGGGCGTGTGGTCGCAGTACCTCGAGGTCGGGATCGGCCCGGACCCGGAGATATTCACCAAGTCGCAACCGATGTCCGCGGTCGGTCCCGGGGCCGACATCGGCATCCTCCCCACCTCGACCTGGAACAATCCGGAGCCGGAGATCGCGGTGGTGGTGTCGAGCAGGGGGCGGATCGTCGGCGCGACGCTGGGCAACGACGTCAACCTGCGCGACGTGGAGGGCCGCTCGGCGCTGCTGCTCGGC
>JACCRJ010000710.1 GCA_013813615.1 Lautropia sp.
TAATCCAGGCCGCTATCGGCGATCAACTGCGCCGCCAGGCTTGCCAGTTCCGAACGCACGTCCGAGCGCAGCGGGTCCATCTCCATCGTCCATTGATCAGCCTCTGTGCGGGCAGTTTAGCGGATCGGTAGAATCTGCCGATGCATATACACATCCTGGGCATCTGCGGCACCTTCATGGGCGGCGTTGCCGCCCTGGCGAAGGAAGCCGGTCACCGCGTCACGGGTTGCGACGCCAACGTCTACCCGCCGATGAGCGACCAGCTGCGCGCGCTGGGCATCGACTTGGTGGAAGGCTTCGGCGCGGATCAGCTGGCGCTGCGGCCCGACGTCTGGCTGATCGGCAACGTGGTCACACGCGGCAACCCGCTGATGGAAGCCATCCTCGACGCCGGCCAGCGCTACACCTCCGGCCCGCAGTGGCTGGCAGAGGAGTTCCTGCACTCGCGCTGGGTGCTGGCCGTGGCGGGCACGCACGGCAAGACCACGACAGCCTCGATGCTGGCGTGGATACTGGAGGAGGCCGGCCTGATACCGGGCTTCCTGATCGGCGGCGTCGCCAGCGATTTCAGAGTGTCGGCGCGACTCGGATCCAGCCGGTATTTCGTGATCGAGGCCGACGAGTACGACACCGCCTTCTTCGACAAGCGGAGCAAGTTCGTCCACTACCGGCCCCGCACCGCGATCCTCAACAACCTCGAGTACGACCACGCGGATATTTTCCGTGACCTGGAGGCGATCGAAATCCAGTTTCATCATCTCGTGCGCACTGTGCCGCGCAGCGGCAAGGTGATCCATGAAGCCACCCAGGCGTCCCTGCAGCGCGCGTTGGCGCGCGGCTGCTGGAGCGCCACCGAGCAGCTCGGCGGACCGGAAGGCTGGCGCGCGGAGCGAGTGGTGGAGGGCGTCTCTGCAACCGAATTCATGCTGATGCACGGTACCCGGCCGATCGGTGTCTGCAGCCTGCCGCTTGCCGGCGCGCACAACCGCGCGAACGCAATCGCCGCGGTGGTCGCGGCCGGGCACGTCGGCGTGGACGCGGCCACCGCGCTGGCGGCGCTCTCCCGCTTCGGCGGCGTCAAGCGCCGGCTGGAGGTCAAGGGAAGCGTGCGCGGCGTGACCGTGCTCGATGACTTCGCCCACCATCCCACCGCGATCGAAACCACCATCGCCGGGCTGCGCGCCCGCATGGAAGCCGCCCGCGAGGCACAGCAGGCCGACGCGGGCAGGCAGCGGCCGGGACGCCTGCTGGCGGTGGTGGAGCCCCGCTCCAACACGATGAAACTGGGTGCGATGAAGGCGCTGCTGGCCCAGAGCCTGGCGGGCGCCGACCTGGTCTTCTGCCATGGCGGCGGGCTCGGCTGGGACGCCGCGCAGGTGCTGGCGCCGCTGGGCCGGCGCGCGCAGACTTTCAATGACATCGACAGCCTGGTACAGGTGATCGTGCGCGAGGCGCGGGACGGCGATCAGGTGCTGGTCATGAGCAACGGAGGCTTCGGCGGCATCCATGGCCGCCTGCTTGCGGCGCTGGCTGCGCCCGGCTACCCGGCGTATACCGCCGACGCAGCCGGCGACCCGACCATCCCGGTCCCGGCCAGCCGCCTGCCCGCCGCGCATTGATGCGCCTGATCTATCTGCACGGCTTTCGCTCGTCGTCCCGTTCCTTCAAGGCCAGGCTGCTGCAGGCGCGGTTCGCGGCGGCGGGGCGCGCGGAGCACTTCCTCTCGCCCGACCTTCCGGTGGAGCCGGACCACGCGATCGGACTGGTTCGAGAGATGCTGAAGCCGGTGCCGGACGACACCCTCGTCGGCAGCTCGCTCGGCGGCTTCTACGCCACGTGGCTCGCGGAACAGACGGGGTGCAGGGCGGTCCTGCTCAATCCGGCGGTGCATCCGGCGCGTGATCTCGCGGGCCAGGTCGGACCACAGGTCGACTACCACGACGGCGAGCCGTTCGAGTTCGAGGCGCATCACGTCGAGCAGTTGCGCCGCTACGAGGTCGCCCGGATCACCCGGCCCGAGCGCTACTTCCTGGTGGCCGCGCAGGGCGACGAGCTCCTCGACTGGACGGAAATGGTGGCGGCTTTTCCGGGTGCGCGGCACCGGATCGTGGCAGGCAGCGACCATGGCTTGGCGGATTTCGAGTCGTACATCGAGGAGGTTCTGGCGTTCGCCGGCTTCGGGCCGGCCGGGGAGCAGGCATGCGATTGAGTGGCAAGGTGGCGGTGATCACCGGCTCGGCGGGCGGCATCGGGCTTGCCACCGCCTCGAGGTTCCTTGCCGAAGGCGCGGCTGTCGTGCTGGCCGACCTGCGCGCCGAGGCGCTGGAGCAGGCGCGCGCGCAGCTGTCAGCGACGGTAGGCGGGGCAGTGCTCGATACGGCGATCGTCGACGTCACCGATGCCCGCCAGGTGGCGGCGATGGTCGCCGGCGCGCTGAAGCGGTTCGGCCGGATCGACTGCCTGGTCAACAACGCCGGTATCACCAGCGACGCCCGGCTGGTCAAGATGACCGACGAGCAGTTCGACCGCGTGATCGCGGTCAACCTCAAGGGCGTCTATCGCTGCACCCAGGCGGTCGCCGATCCGATGATCCGCCAAGGCAGCGGCGTGATCATCAACGCGTCGTCGGTGGTCGGCCTCTACGGCAATTTCGGCCAGACCAATTATGCCGCGGCCAAGGCCGGCGTCATCGGGTTCACCAAGACGTGGGCGCGGGAACTGGGGCCGAAGGGCATCCGTGTTGTCGCCGTCTGCCCCGGCTTCATCCGCACGCCGATCCTGGACACGATACCGCAGGCGGTCGTCCAGAAGATGGTGGAGAAGATCCCGCTGGGGCGGCTGGGGCAGCCGGAAGAGATCGCCAGCGTCTACGCGTTCCTGGCGAGCGACGACGCGTCCTACATCAACGGCGCGGTCATCGAGGTGTCCGGCGGGATCCAGTTGTAGGCAACCGCGCTGCAGCAGGTCGTTCATGCCGGATCGGCCGGCAGACGCAGCGGACGCAGCGGACGCAGCAGCATGGGCAGATATAATCGGCGTGCCTCCAGGAGACAGGCTCCTGGACCCGTCGCCGCCCGGCGCCAGCAACCCACCCGATGCCCAGCCAGAACGTCCTTTTCGAAGAGGCCGGGCAATTCATGACCGGCACGATCCTGCAGGACAGCGGGCAGAGTCTGCAGATCGAGCTTGCTTCCGGCAAGCGCACCAAGGTCAATCAGTCTGCGTTGATGCTGCGGTTCGACGAGCCGGATCCCTCGCAGATGATGAGCCGGGCGCTGCAGGCCGCCGAGGACATCGACCTGGATTTCCTCTGGGAGTGCGCGCCGCAGGAG
>JACCRJ010000014.1 GCA_013813615.1 Lautropia sp.
GTTTCAGCCTGCCGCACGCCGCGACAAGACTTCAGACTGCAACCTCCCGCACCGTCGTTTACCCTTTGAAAGGGGGGTTGGAGCAGAATAGCGGTCCACGTCGCCGGCAGGCACGCCGATCTGCGTCCACTCCGGCACAGCGACCTCAATCAAACCTCGTCAGGAGACGATCCCCTTGAAACTCTATTACTCACCCGGTGCCTGTTCACTGTCGCCCCATATCGTGCTGGAGGAATCCGGTCTTCCCGCCGAGCTCGTGCTGGCAAGCACCAAGACTCACAGGCTCGAGGACGGAACCGACTACTACACGATCAACCCTCTGGGATACGTGCCGCTGCTCGAACTGGACGACGGCACCCGGCTGCGCGAGGGACCGGCCATTGTTCAATACCTGGCCGACCAGGTCCCGGACAAGAAACTTGCCCCGCCGAACGGGACCCTTGACCGCTACCAGCTGCAGTCGTGGTTGACGTTCATCGGCACCGAGATTCACAAGGGCTTCAGCCCGTTGTTCAACCCGGCCACCCCGGAAGAGTACAAGACGATCGCCAAGGACAAGCTCAAGTCGCGATATACCTGGCTCGACGAGCAGCTGGCAGGCAAGCAGTTCCTGATGGGTGAAACATTCACCGTCGCCGATGCGTATCTGTTCACGGTCACCAACTGGTCCAAGCGTGTCGGCCCGGATCTCACGAGCCTGGCTGAACTGCAGGCTTGGCACGCACGCGTCGGCGATCGGCCTGCAGTACAGGCGGCGATGAAGGCAGAGGGATTGGTCTGACGCCGACCCCGCGTCGCATCTGGTTGCGCACCAACCGCATGCCGCATCCCTTCACTGCGCCACGATCGAAGGTCATCGTCCACTTGCAGCCCGCGGCTGCCGACGATCGCTCGATCAGGCAGTCTGCAAAGTCCGCACTGCCGCTCTGGAACACCCGAAGCGCCTTCCAGACAGTCTCCGCCTGTTCGACGACAATTTCCTTCGTGCGAAGCAAGCCTTCCAGCGCTGCTACCAGTTGGGAGCGCTCGAGGCCATAGGCTGACAAGAGTACCCAGGACAGTTCCGTCACCGACACCAGGGGAACGTAGCCCGGCGTCGCCGCAGTCAGTGATTCGACGAGCCGGGTAGCGAGCGCAGACTGCCTGGGATCATCCTGCATGATGTAGCGCACGACTACATTGGTATCCAGTCCGATCATTTCCCCGCGGCACCCCGCCGGGCAATTGCCGCGTTCATGTCGCCGATCGAAACCGGTTTGCGCGGCTTTCCGAACATGCCTTTCAGTGCTGTAACCGACCTCGTCGCAGCAATGAACTCATATCGCCCGGAGCGATCTCGGCAAATTCCACACGATCGCCTGCGTCCACCCCAAGGGCTTCACGCACTGCAGCGGGGATGGCGATCAGCGCGCCACCGCCACCGCCGCTTCAACCCGGCGCACCAGCCGGTCGATCTCGGCGAGATCCGTCGGCGTCAGGCGTGGCCCCGGCACCCGCATGGCGGCATGCCGGATGGCGCCGCGGCGCTTGAGCACTTCCTTGCGCACCGCGACCCCCCACTGCCCCTGGTTCTCGTAATTCAGCAGCGGAAGATAGCGGTCGAAGAGGTCGTGCGCGCCCTCGACGTCCCCTGCCGTATGCAGGCGATAAACCCCGGAGAGCATTTCGGGATAGGAGAAACCGGACATCGGACCGTCGATCCCGCGTTCCAGCTCCTGCGGCAGGTATACGCCGTTGTTGCCGGTGAGGATCGCGATGCGCCTGCCCTTGGACTGGCGCAATGCCGTGATCTTGCCCAGGCTCGGCAGGTCCTCTTCCTTCAGCACCTTGATCTGCGGGTAAGCCTCCACCAGCCGCAGGATGGAGGGCACCGACATCCACACGCGGGTGGAGGTCGGGAAGTCCTGCAGCACGACCGGCACGTCGCCGATCCGGGAGAAGACCGTGCCGAAGTAGTTGAACAGTTCCTCTTCATGGTTCAAGCCGCCCGGCGGCGCAATCATCACGCCGGCGGCGCCCAGATCCATGACCTTGTCTGTCAGCTCCCTGAGCTGCGCAGTGTTTGAATTGCTGACACCGACGACCACGGGACGCCCTTGCGACCGCTTCAGGTAGCGCTTCACCACCTGTATGGCCTCATCGGACGTCAGCTTCACCGACTCGCCGGCGACCCCGAGCACGGTGAAACCGTCGGCCCCGTGCTTCACATAGAAGTCCGCGAGCGATTCCACGCTCTCCAGATCGACCGCGCCCTCGTCGTCGAAGGGCGTCTGCGCGACAACATACAAGCC
>JACCRJ010000039.1 GCA_013813615.1 Lautropia sp.
CGCCAGGGGGAGGACGTGCCGGCCATCCACCATCACGATGAAACTGGCTTCCTCTCCTTCGAGGAACTCCTCAACCACGACCCGCGCGCCGGCCCCTTCACCGCCGAGCATCCGATCGACTGCGGCATGCGCCTGCGCAACCGTTTCCGCGACGACGACGCCTTTTCCGGCGGCAAGGCCGTCAGCCTTGACGACGATCGGAGCGCCACGACCGCTGATGTAGGCCTTGGCGTCGACCGGATCGGTGAAGCTGCGGTAGGAGGCGGTCGGGATCGCGTGCCGCCTCATGAAGCTCTTGGAGAAATCCTTGGACGATTCCAGCTGCGCCGCCGCCTGGGTGGGGCCGAAGATGGGCAGGCCGCGTTCGCGAAAGAAGTCGACGACCCCGTCGGCAAGCGGCGCCTCCGGTCCGACCAGGGTGAAGTCGACTTTCTCCCGCTCGGCGAACTGCGCGAGCGAATCCATCCGGGTCAGCGGAATATTGCGGATGCGCTCTTCGAGCGCAGTGCCGGCGTTGCCGGGCGCGATGAACACCACCTCCATGCCCCGCGACTGCGCGAGCCGCCAGGCCATCGCATGCTCACGCCCGCCGCCGCCGATGACCAGACTTTTTCCGGTACCTGACAATTACGGCCCGCTGGTGGGTTGGAAGGATTCGGTGCGAAGAGCCATGCGAACGGCCTTCAGCTTTCGACGATGACGGCGTTGGTGTAGACCTGCTGCACGTCGTCGACGTTGTCGAGGGCGTCCAGAATCTTCTGCATCCTCAGCGCGTCTTCGCCGGTGACGACCATCTCGTTGAGCGGTTTCATGATCACATCGGCGAACTCCGCCTTGAACCCGGCCCGCTCCAGGCCATCCTTGACGGCGGCGAAGTCGTGCGGGCCGCTGATGACCTCGACGCTGCTGTCCTCATGGGTGACGACGTCTTCCGCACCGGCATCCAGGGCCGCTTCCATCACCTTGTCCTCGGACGTGCCGGGCTCGAAGATGAACTGCCCGCAGTGCTTGAACTGGTAGGCGACCGAGCCGTCGGTGCCGAGGTTGCCGCCGTACTTGGTCAGCGCATGCCGCACGTCCGCGACGGTACGGGTACGGTTGTCGGTCATGCAGTCCACGATCACCGCAGCCCCGGCGATACCGTAGCCTTCATAACGGATTTCCTCGTAGTGGGCGCCTTCCAGTCCGCCGGCGCCCCTCTGGATGGCGCGCTGCACTGTTTCCTTGGACATGTTGCCCTCGGAGGCCTTCTCCACCGCCATGCGCAGCCGCGGGTTGCTGGCGACATCCGGCCCGCCGATCCGCGCGGCGACCGTGATTTCCTTGATCAGCCGGGTGAAGAGCGCACCGCGCTTGGCGTCCTGGCGCCCCTTGCGGTGCTGGATGTTGGCCCATTTGGAATGGCCGGCCATTGCTGATCCTTCTGATCTAAGATACCCGGGTCTGCAGGCGATTTTATCATCGACCGACCTCCCAGCCTTCCTGGACTGCCCATGACTGAAGCACTTGCGCCCCTGATGCTGGGCCGGAACGAAACCCGCGAGGTGTTCGTCCTGCCGTCGCTCGTCAACCGACACGGACTGATTACCGGCGCCACCGGCACCGGGAAGACGGTCAGCCTGCAGTGCCTGGCGGAGCATCTTTCGCTGATCGGCGTGCCGGTGTTCATGGCCGACGTCAAGGGCGACCTGGCCGGCATCGCGAAGGCCGGCAAGTCGACCCCCAAGCTCGAGGAGCGACTGAAGAAGTACGGCTTGCCTGTGCCGGCCTTCCAGGATTTCCCGGTGAGCCTGTGGGACGTGTTCGGCAAGGACGGGCATCCGCTGCGTGCCACCATTTCCGACCTGGGGCCGCTGCTGCTCTCGAGGATGCTGGGGCTCAACGAGACCCAGGAGGGCGTGCTGCACCTCGTGTTCAAGGTGGCCGACGACAACGGGCTGCTGCTGCTGGACTGCAAGGACCTGCGGGCGATGCTGCAGCACGTGGGCGACAAGGCGCGAACCTACACGACCGAGTACGGCAACGTCTCCGCCGCCTCGATTGGCGCCATCCAGCGCGGCATGCTCGCGCTGGAGCAGCAGGGCGGCGACGCCTTCTTCGGCGAACCGATGCTGAACGTCGCGGACATGATGCAGACCGACGACAAGGGCCGCGGCGTGATCAACGTCCTGGCCGCGGACCGCCTGCTGAATTCGCCGCGCCTCTACGCCTCCTTCCTGCTGTGGCTATTGTCGGAGCTGTTCGAAGAGCTGCCGGAAGTGGGGGACCTGGACAAGCCGAAGATGGTGTTCTTCTTCGACGAGGCACACCTGCTCTTCAACGAGGCGCCGCGCGCCCTGATGGAGAAGGTGGAGCAGGTGGTGAGGCTGATCCGCTCGAAGGGAGTGGGCGTCTATTTCGTGACGCAGAATCCGCTGGACATACCGGATACGGTGCTGGGCCAGCTGGGCAACCGTATCCAGCACGCGCTGCGCGCCTTCACGCCGCGGGACCAGAAGGCGGTCCGGGCTGCCGCGCAGACCATGCGTCCCAACCCTTCCTTCGACGCGGAGCAGGCGATCGGCGAACTCGCCGTCGGCGAGGCGCTGGTTTCGCTGCTGGACGAGAAGGGCCGTCCGGAGATCGTCGAGCGCGTCTGGATGGTCGCGCCGGCTTCGCGCATCGGCCCGCTGAATGAAGGCGAGCGGGCGCAGCTCCTGAAGACGTCGGTCGTCGCCGGCATCTACGACAAGACCGACGACCGCGAATCCGCCTATGAGGTCCTGCGGGCGCGCACTGCGGCGGCCGCCGCGCCTGCCGTTGACAGCAGCTCCGCGGCTGCGGGCACGGCTGCACCTGCCGCAAAGCCTGCAGCAGCCGGAAAGCCTGCACCCGCCGGCAAGGGCGCGGCCACGGCGCAGGCAGGCTGGGGCGGCGCGCTCAAGGAGTCGCTGGATGGCCTGCTGAGCGGCAGCGGCAGGAAGGACTCGATGATAGAAACCGCCGCCAAGAGCGTCGCGCGCACGGTGGGCTCCTCCGTCGGACGGGCCATCGTCCGCGGGGTCCTCGGATCCATCCTCAAGACCCGTTAGGTTCGAATCGGACTGGCACGCGGTACGCTGCGTTCGGGTCGCAGTCGGCCGATCAACGATAATGCCCCCTTGCAGGCGCGCGATCGGTCCGGCCGTTGCCGGGATACTTCGTGAGCCTCACGTCGGCACCTCGTCTTTTCGCAATAGAACAAGGAGACCAGCAATGGATCTGGGCATCAAGGGAAAGTGGGCCATCGTCTGCGCAGCCAGCAAGGGGCTCGGCTACGGCTGCGCCCGGTCGCTCGCCGGCGAAGGCGTCAACCTGGTCATCAACGCGCGCACCGACGCGACGCTGCAGGAGGCTGCTGCGCGGATCCGCAAGGAGACCGGCGTCGAAGTAATCGAGGTGGCCACGGACATCACGCGGCCGGAGGGGCGCACCAAGGTGCTGGCGGCAGCGCCGCAGGTGGACATCCTGGTGAACAATGCCGGCGGCCCGCCGCCCGGCGATTTCCGCAAGTTCAGCCGCGACGACTGGATTGCCGCCATCGACGCGAACATGCTCACGCCGATCGAGCTGATCAAGGCGACAGTGGACAAGATGATCGAGCGCAAGTTCGGTCGCATCGTCAACATCACCTCGAGCGCCGTGAAAGCGCCGATCGACATCCTCGGCCTCTCCAACGGCGCGCGCAGCGGACTCACCGGTTTCGTCGCCGGCCTCGCGCGCACCACCGCCGCTGCCAACGTCACCATCAACAACCTGCTGCCCGGGCGTTTCATGACGGATCGGCTGCGCAACAACTTCGCCGTGGAGGCGAAGAACAAGGGCATCACCGTCGAAGCGGCAGCCGAGGCGGCGCGCCTGTCGATCCCGGCCAAGCGCTTCGGCGACGAAATGGAGTTCGGCCAGTACTGCGCCTGGTTGTGCAGCCAGCAGGCTTCCTACATCGCCGGCCAGAACCTGCTGATCGACGGCGGCAACTTCCCCGGCACATTCTGAACCCGATCGGAGAATCGAGATGGTGAAAGCGATACAGATCCGCAAGCCCGGTGGTCCCGAGGTGATGGAATGGACCGACGTGACGCTCTCAAAGCCCGGCCCCGGCGAGGCGAGGGTGCAGCTGCACGCCGCCGGCCTGAACTTCATCGACGTCTACCACCGCACCGGGCTCTATCCGCTGCCGCTGCCGGCGGGCATCGGCATGGAAGGTGCGGGCGTCGTCGAGGAGGTCGGTGCCGGTGTGACGGAGGTCAGGCAGGGCGATCGGGTCGCCTTCTGCAACGGACCTCCCGGCTCGTATGCCGAGGCCCGGGTCATGCCGGCCAGGTCCCTGGTGAAGCTGCCGCGGTCGATCGATTTCGAAACCGGTGCCGGGATGATGCTCAAGGGCCTGACCGTGCAATACCTGTTTCGCCGGACCTACAAGCTGCAGCGCGGACAGACCATCCTGTTCCACGCGGCAGCCGGCGGCGTCGGCCTGATCGCGATGCAGTGGGCCAAGGCGCTCGGCGTGACCGTCATCGGCACCGTAGGTTCCGAAGACAAGGCTGAACTCGCGCGGGCGCACGGCTGCGACCACGTCATCCTGTACAAGCAGGAGAACATCGTCGAACGGGTTCGCGAACTGACCGACGGCAAGATGGTGCCGGTGGTCTACGATTCCGTCGGCAAGGATACCTTCAGCGCCTCGCTCGACTGCCTGCAGCCGTTCGGCCTGATGGTCAGCTTCGGCAACTCCTCGGGGCCGGTGCCGCCGGTCCAGCTGACGGCCCTCAAGGCCACGCTGTACCTGACGCGTCCCTCGCTGGTCCCGCACACCGCCACCCGTGCCAACCTGGAGGAGATGTCGGCGGACCTCTTCAAGCAGGTCTTGTCCGGCAAGGTCAGGATCCGCATCGATCAGCACTATACGATGGCGGATGCGTCACAGGCGCACCGAGATCTGGAAGCACGCAAGACCACCGGGCAGACCGTGCTGTTGCCGTGACCGACCAGCCAGACCGGCGCTTCGCCTCCACGGGAAGGCTGCTCGGGTCGCCGGGGTTGAAGCGTCTGCGCCACGCGCAGGTCGTCGTGGTGGGGCTGGGCGGCGTCGGCTCCTGGGCGGCGGAGGCGCTGGCACGCAGCGGCGTCGGCAACCTGACGCTGATCGACCTCGACCAGATCGTCGAGTCGAACATCAACCGCCAGGTGCACGCGTTGGAGTCGACGCTGGGCGCGGCGAAAGTCGACGTGATGGCCCGGCGTATCCAGCAGATCGCGCCACTCGCCGGCATCACCGCGATCGAGTCGTTTGTGGAACCGGACAACATTGCATCGCTCATCCCGAAGCATGTAACGGTGGTCATCGACGCAATCGATGCCGTGCGGGCCAAGGCTGCGCTGGTGTCCTGGTGCGTCGATCACGAGTTGCCGGTGATCGTCTGCGGCGCTGCCGGCGGTCGCCGCGATCCGCTGCGGCTGCAGTGCGAAGACCTGGCGCGAACCAGCGGCGACTCGCTGCTGTCGTCGCTGCGCCTGCGGCTGCGCCGGGACTACGGCTTTGCGCCGGCTGCCGGCGCGAGCGGCCACGCCCTGGCCCGCGCCCGAAAGTTCGGCGTTCCCGCCATCTTTTCCAGCGAACGGGCGAGCGGACCGACACCGGGCAGCGAGACCGACAGCGGCCGCACCGGCGGCTCACCGCTGGCCTGCGCCGGCTATGGCTCGATCGTCACCGTCACAGCCTCGATGGGAATGGCCGCGGCCGCCCGTGCCATCGACGTGATCCTGGCGGTCCCGTAAAGCTCAGTTTGCGGGAGCCGGGTCGATCGGCCGGTCCTGCGGGACGATCGCGTCGGCCGACAGCACCGGCCGGTCCCGCAGCGACCGGTAGTACGGGGTGAAGTCTGGGGCGGTTGCCTCGATCAGCCGGTCGAACGAGTCGATGACGAAGTACGTCTGCTGGAAGTCGTCGATCAGGTACTGCGTCTGCATGACGCGCAGCAGGTCGAAGCGGATGAAGCGGGCGTGGTGCCGATCGTCGCGGCCGGCGCAATCGGTGACGAAGCGCAGTTCCCCGGGGGAGGAGAGGATGCCGGCACCGTATGCCCGCAACTGCCCGCCCTCCTGCGTCATGCCGAATTCGATGGTGTACCAGTAGAGCCGCGCGAGGTTGGCGAGTGCGTCCAGGTGAAGCGCCTTCAGCCCGCCGGCGCCGTAGGCCTGCAGGTAGTCCGCGATCTTCTGGTCGAACAGCAATGGCACGTGGCCGAAGAAGTCGTGGAACAGGTCCGGCTCGGCGATGTAGTCGAACTCTTCGGGTTCACGAATCCAGACGGTGACCGGGAATCGCCGGTTTGCCAGATGCTGGAAGAACACCTGATCGGGAAGCAGCCCGGGCACGGGCACGACCTGCCAGCCGGTAGTCCCGGCAAGCGCCCGGTTCACGTCGTCGAAGCGCGGGATCGCATTGGCGAAGCCGGTGCGGGCCAGGGCTTCCACCGACCGGACAAAGGGCTCGCAGGCGCGGCCTTCGATAAGCTCCGACTGCCGGGCGTAGAGACGGCGCCAGACGTCGTGGTGGGCGTCGGTGTAGCGCTGGTACTCCTGCGGCACCGTGAAGTCGGGGCCGACGTTCTCGTAGTGACCCCGCAGCCCGTGGC
>JACCRJ010000053.1 GCA_013813615.1 Lautropia sp.
CCGGAGCCCCGTCGACCAACGTCAAAGCCACACATCTGGGGGCGCTCATCAATGCTCCGGCACTGCTCTCAAATGGACCTTGCAGCGCGATCCCGGGGTATTCCGCCTCAAAAGGGTGCAGCTCCACTGATATCCGAACCGGCTGCAAACCCGCAATGCGCCCTCGCAACGCCTGGGCTGCGTGTACTACAGACTGATTGAACATCGCCACCGGAAAAGGCTTGAAACGTACCCGCTCCACCTCCCATTCGCGCCCCAGCGAGCCAGGAAGCTCTGCAAGGGCTCCTGCAGCACCAGCGAATGCGCCACTGAGACCATACGGACCATCGAGGGAATAGGTGGATGCCGTGGCGCCGGAGGCTGCAAATGTAGCTGTGGCGTAACCGAGCGTTGCCGCCACCGCAGGCTGGAAGCGCCACTCATCTGTCCCATCGACGAAGCTCTGCAACGTCCCGCCAGTGAAGGAAGCTGCCATCCCGATAGCACTAGCAATCTGGTGAGCGGGTAGCCCCAGGAAACGTGCCGCAGCAGCAGCTGCCGCTATCGTCCCGAAGACCATCGTCCCGCGAAAGCCCGCAGCAGTTGCCCGCTCCGTCAGCTTTCCGTCTAGTGCACCACCCACCTCGTACCCAGCCACCAGTGCCGGCAGGAAGTTTTCCATTCTGGATCCCCTGCCTTCAGCCATTGCCGTGAGTGTCGGGATGACGACAGTGCCAAAATGCGAGGAGCCCAGCGTGTCGTCTTGAACACGAGCGTGAAGCAGCGTGGCATTCGCTTGCATGGCCGCCGTAGGCGCGAGCTCGCTCGACGATCCAGGGCGGCAGGTTCTGCAAATCGAGAGTTGCCACGAACCCGCCAAGCTGGGCTGGCAGGTTTGTTCGCTGGACATTCCCCTCAAGCCTGAGATGAGAGTCGGAAATCGGACCTTAGTTCCTATTCGGGCAACTTGATCCTGCCGGTTGACTGCGGATACCTGGTCGCAACGCCCTGGGCAGGCTACGGGGGCTTGCGCTGACTGAGGGACGCCGCCGGTGCTGCGTGCTCTGCGGCATTGTCGTCACGTAGCGGATCGCTACCGCCAGCTCTGACTTTCGAGTAAGGCGATTCGGCGATTCGGCGATTCGTCGGTTCGGCGATTCGGCGTGAGGCTGTGCATTTGCCGAGGCGGGTTGGATGCTCTGCGCCGGGGTCTCGAGTGCATCCGGATTAGTCCAGCTAGATCGTGCGACGGATCGCATACCTCGCCTGGGGCGCGCATGATGAAGCGTCACCAGACACCGCGAGGAGCGCCACATGCATTCGCCACAGCCCGGCCGACTTCGCCAGCGCGGCCAGGCCCTCGTCTTCGGCCTGTGCGTGCTGCTTCTCTGCGCGTTGCTGCTCTTCTTCCAGTTCTCGTCGGGCCAGGTGTCGGCATCCAAGCTCAGGCTGGTCAATGCGACCGACGCCGCCGCCTACAGCGTCGGCATCTGGCGGGCCAGGGCGATGAACTACTACGCGTACTCCAACCGGGCCATTATTGCCAACGAGGTCGCCATCGCACAGGCAGCCACCATGGTGTCCTATGCCAAGTTCCTCGAGCGGTTCACGGACAACGTCGACGACGTCGCGCAATTCGTTCCCTATGTCGGGCAGATCAGCGAGTCGATCAGGGAGGTTGCCTACTGGGTCAGCCAGGTCACCCAGTACACCGCTCAGGCCGAGACGGGCGCCAGGAGCCTGTACATCCAGGCGCTGGCCGCCAGCCAGGAGCTGATGTTCGCTGCCACGCATCCTGCCGAACTCTCGCGTATCGCGGCAGAGGTGGCGCGGGAGAACGATCGGCGGTTCTTTGCTTTCACCTTGCCCATGCGCCTGGACTCCTCATTCGGCGACCTGACTGCACGCTACGAGAACCTGGACCGGGGTCGGCTCAAGTCGGTTGTCCTGGACTCACTGGATGGTTTTTCCACCAATCGCGATGCCGATGTCGCAGAGGTTCCCTGTCTGTTCAAACTGGCCCGTCGAGGCGCCACTGAACTGATCCGGGATCACGACAAGAGCGAACTGGAGCGCTGGCAGGCCTACGACACCTTGTCACTGCACGCCCGGCGGACGTTCTCGTGCAGCATGCGCGAGCGCGCGGCGCTGGGCTGGGGTGCCGCTGAAATCGCGCGCGATGCAAAGAACGAACTCGACGCACTTTCCGCCCTCGCGCCAATGATGAACGCGGGGGATGGTGGCCTCGATCTTCCGGTCGGCAACGTCAATGCTGCTTCGCCTTCGAAGCGCGCCAACCCGCGCGCATACCGCGAGGCTTCGCAGGAAATCTGGGTCAGCAACCAGTACGGCGGCATCGCGGCGGTAAGGGAGCTGGATTTCCAGAACAACGAGACAGTCCGGCGCAACAGCCGTTTCCCACTGCTCAGGATTGCGGTCGTCGGCTGGATCCAGTCGGCCGAAGCCATCGGCACCGCTGCCGTGAAAGGCCTGGCAGCCGGGCGTGTCATGCCGGTGGACCGGTTCAGCGACCGTGGCAACGCAGTGATGGGTTCGGTGTCGGCTGCCGAGGTCTATTTCCGCCGCCCGCCACAAGCACTCGATCGGACCGAGTACGCCAGTCTCTACAGTCCCTATTGGCAGGTCAGGTTGTCGCCGGTCCCACCGGCGTGGCGGCTGGCGGCAGCCGACTACTTCAAATAGGCGGTGCAGATGCAGATGAATTCATCGGACGCCCAGCAGGGACAGGCATTGGTCGAGGTCCTGGTGCTGGCAACGGCGCTGGTTCCGTTGCTCCTCGCTGTACCGCTGGTCGCCAAGTACCAGGACGTGCGACTTGCCGCCATCGCCGCTTCGCGGACTGCGGCGTTCGAATGCAGCGCCCGCCCTGATGCCTGCGGCGAGGAAGCATTGCAGGCGGCAGTAGCGGATGACCTCCGGCGTCGGCATTTCTCGAGTCATCATCGAGACCTCCTCAGCGCTGATGGCGTGCCGGATGGTGCGCCCGCCGAGCAGCGAAACCGGTTCTGGGTGGATCGGCGGGGCGGCAGTCTTCTGGCAAAGCCCTCGGACGTTTCGCTTGGCGTCGCAGCCGGCCGCTCGGACGCGGCCGACGGGGCATCGAATCGCGCCGCGGGCGGCGGTGCAGGCGGCGTCAGCGGCGCCGTCGGCGCAACGTCGGGGCTGGTGGGTCCCGGGGCATTCGGTCTGGACGTCGGCGGCGGATTGATCACCAGCCATGTGCAGGCGCGAGTGTCGCTGAATCGGACGCTGGCGCAGTGGCTGCAAAAGCCCGAAGGGATGCGGCTGGTGCTCACAGGCAAGACGGCTGTCCTGGTGGACGCGTGGAATGCCACCTCAGGAAAAGGAGGCGAGCCACGATCTTTGCAGTCGAGGCTGGAGCAGGGGCGACGGTTGCCTGAGCTAGCCGATACGCTCGCAGTGTTCGGCGACGCGGCGGGGGCGTCACCGGCGGGCACCGGGAGTTCCATCGCCGGCGCCGGGACCGAAGGGGCGATAGATGTCCTCTATGCGCCGATCAGGACACTGATCACCAGCCCGCTGCTCGCGCCGGTCGAGCCGCGCGGCTCGCTGTTCAGGTATCACGAAATCGACGTGGACCTGATTCCTGCGGACCGGATCGGAGAACCATGATGCTCGACGCGACGGCCGCGGTGCGGCGGGGAGTGCCTGCTGTCCTCTCAGCGGCATCAGCGGCAGCAGCGCTGGCAGCTTCCGCACCCTTTCCCGACGCACCGGCCGGCTTGCGGGAGGAAGTGGTGCTTCCAGCAACCGTCGTGCAGGGGAGTCGGCTGGACCTCACCCGCTTTGTCGACCCGCGTTCCGCGGAGCTACTGCATGAGGAGGTGCGGCGCACCTGGTCTACGCGACCGGCGCCGATTTACAGCGGCGAGCATGACGGCTGGCTCACCTTGACGCAGTTGGTCGGCTCGGCCGTAGAGACCTTCGAGGTGCGGCAGACAGGCGCAGGCTCGGCGGGCAGGCGGTTACGCCTCAGCAGGGTGGACGCGTCGCCGGGCGAGGCTCCAGGCTGGTTGGAGGCGATGTTGCCGAAGGGAAGTTGGACGATAGAACATGTCACGCACGCGGACGGCGGCCGCCAGATGACGACGCTGGTTGCCGTCACGTCTGCCACCGCAACCGCAGCGTCGCGTGAGGTGGTCGACGCGCTGGCGCGTTCCGGCTTCAAGGCCGGCTCGTCGCGTCCGGTTGCAGTGGTCGGCCGCGGCCTGGTGACTTTTCTGTCCCGTGGCGCCGAAGACATTGCCCTGACGGTGAGCGAGCACGAAGG
>JACCRJ010000062.1 GCA_013813615.1 Lautropia sp.
GTCTGCCCGGCACTCTTCGATCTCGGCGAAAAGGCCCGCGTCGTCGTCCTGTCGGTCACCGAAGGCGAGGACAAGCCGCTGAAGTATCCGAACATGTTCCGCTCGGCACATCTGATGCTGCTCAACATGATCGACCTGCTGCCGCACCTTCGATTCGACGTCGCCCGGTGCCTGGCCTACGCGCGGCGCGTCAACCCGGGGCTTGCCGTCCTGCAGGTGTCGGCCACGAGCGGCGACGGTATGGCTGCCTGGTACGGTTGGCTGCGTGCCCAGGCGGCGCGCGGCCGGAGTGAGCAGGCGGCCTGGGCGTGAACGAGATCGTCGCGAGGCCCGACTTCAGTCGCGCCGAGCGGCGCGCCATCGTGCGCCTCTGGATACCGATTGCAAGCTCGGCCAGGCGATCGTCAGAGGCGGTGGGAATTCGCGCCGCGCCCTTCTCGTGCAGCAGGCCCACGGGCTCCGTGATGAGCATGCCCGCGCCGCCGCGTGCGCGGGTCTCGCAGTAGCGCAGGTAAGCCGGGCTCACACCGCCCGGCTGCCCCAGCCGTGTGGACATCGAGGCGTGAACGACGCGATTGCGCAGGGTGAGCCCCCCGAGTTGCATCGTCGCGAACAGGCGGGGATAGAGCATGGGCATCGCTACGGCGGTCGGCGTGCGCTCGCGCTCAGGCCTTCTTCGATTCGGCGTCGTAAGCCGCGGCCTGCGCCAGCAGTTCGGGCGTTCCGATCAGCGCATTGAGCTGGTCGAAGTCGAGCATGCGCTCGCGTTCGGGCGCGGTGGTCTGGTGCTGCTTGAGGCTGGCGTAGTAGCGCTGCAGCGTGTGGGCCACCGCGCGGGCCGTGCCGCCCGGGAAGATGACGATTCGAAACCCCAGGCGGCCCAGCTCGTCGGCGGGCGTAACGGGCGTCATGCCGCCTTCGACCATGTTCGCCAGCAGAGGAATGCGCGAGGCGAAGCGGTTGCAGGCGGCGCGCATCTGCTCGGGCGTGCGCAGCGCTTCGACGAACAGCGCGTCGACGCCGCAGGCCAGGTAGGCCTCGGCGCGCTCGAGTGCGGCTTGCATGCCTTCCACCGCGATGGCGTCCGTGCGCGCCAGGATCAGGGTTTCGGCCGAGTGACGGGCGTCGACCGCGGCGCGCAGCTTTCCGCACATCTCGGCCTGCGCGATCACGCCCTTGCCGTCGAGGTGTCCGCAACGCTTGGGAAAGGTCTGGTCTTCCAGCTGGATCATGGCGGCGCCGGCCCGCTCGAAGCTGCGCACGGTGCGCTGCGTGTTCATGGCGTTGCCGAAGCCCGTGTCACCGTCGACGATGACGGGCAGCGACACGCGCTCGGTGATGCGCGCCAGCGTGTCGGCGACCTCGGTGGCGGTGGTCAGCCCGACGTCCGAGCGCCCGAGCCGCGTGTAGGCGATGGAGGCGCCCGACAGGTAGAGGGCCTCGAAGCCGGCCTGCTCGGCCACGAGTGCGGTGAAGGCGTCGTAGATGCCGGGAGCCAGCACGGCCGGGGCCGATTGCAGGCGTTGCTTGAAGGAGGTGCTTGGCATGGGTGCGTCCTGTGAATGGAATGAGGCGGGCCTCAGGCCCGCACGTTCTCGATGAGGGTGCCAGCCGCCAACCAGCCGCCGCCGACGGCGCTGAGCAGGCCGTTGCCCGAGAGGTAGCCCCAGACCTCGTTGCCCGAGACGCCGCGCGCGGCGCCGCCGGCGGACAGCAAGTTGGGCAGCGGCGTGCCGTCCTGGCGCAGCACGCGGCAGCGATCGTCGATGTCCAGGCCGCCCTGGGTGTGAAAGAGCGCGCCGGTGACCTTCACCGCGTGATAGGGCGCCTGCAGCGCTCGCTTGAAACGCCGGCCGAACGCGTCGGCCTGGTCGGCTCCGATGGCCGCCAGTGTCTCGTGCAGCGCGGCCGGGTCGCAGCCGATCAGCTTCGCCAGCTCCGTCTCCGTCGCGGCGGTTCGCACCGCGCCGGCCTTCTCGGCCTCGACGAAGTCGGGGAAGGTGCGTGCGAGCGTCAGCAGCGGATCGTCGAACACGTTCCAGGCGACGCGGCCCGACTGTTCCAACACGTACACCGCGGCCTCTGAGTAGCCGCGGGTTTCGTCGTGGAAGCGCCGGCCCTGCGCGTTGATCTGCACGCCGCCTTCCATGATCACGGCCCAGGTCATGAGGGCGCCCTGCGGCGTGACCCACGAGGCGTGGCCCTGGTAGCCGCCAAGGTCGGCCAGGCGCGCGCCCAGGGCCCGGCCCCAGGCGATGGCGCTGCCGTCGTTGCTGGTGTGGCCGCCGAACTCGGCGTCGCGCATGGCCGGCAGCAACTCTGCCACCATGTCAGGGTTGCCGCCGAAGCCGTTGCAGGCCAGCAGCAGCTGGTCGCAAGCGATGTGCTCCGTGCTGCCGTCAGGGCGGACATAGCCCACACCGATGACGCGGTCTGCGGCATCGAGCCACAGCTCGCGCACCAGGGCCTCGGTCAGGGTGTCGGCGCCAGCGGCTGTCGCCGTGCGCTCGAGGGCGGCCATCAGCGCGGCGCCGGTGCGCTCGGGCACGGCGTGCATCCGCGGCGCACGGTGGCCGGGGTAGAGGAAGCCCTCGAGCACCTCGAGCGTGATGCCGTGCGCCTCCAGCGCGTCGATGGCCTGCGTCACGGCGCGGGTATAGGCCTGCACCAGGTACGGCGCGGCCTGCCCGTGCGTCTTCTCAGTCACATCCTGCGCGAACAGGGCCTGCGAGTCGTCGATGCCCAGCGACTTCTGCAGGCGGGTCCCCGCGGCCGGGATGAAGCCCGACGACAGGGCCGTCGATCCGCTGGGAACGGCGTCGCGCTCGAGCAGCACGCAGTCGATGCCGGCGTCGCGCAGCCGGATGGAGGCCGTGAGCCCGCAGGCGCCCGAGCCGACGATGACGACGGGCACGTGCGGGGTGTCGGCGGGCAGCGTCTGGTTGCGCACGATGCGCGGGGGGATGTTGTGCGTCATGGTCGTAGCGGTGAACGGGTCAGGCGGGTCGGGCGGCGGCTTGGAGTCGCTGGCGCAGCTGGTTCACCAGCCCGCCGGCCTGCACCATGTCGAGCAGGAAACCCGGGATCGGCTCGCAGGCCAGCACGCGGCCGTCGGCCGTGCGCACTTGCAGTTGCTGCAGGTCCAGCGCGATGCGTTCGCCGTCGGACAGTTGCTCGGCGTCGGGGCAGGTCAGGAGCAGCAGGCCCAGGTTGAAGGCGTTCCGAAAGAACAGGCCGCTGAACGAGGGTGCGATCACGGCGCGCACGCCCAGGTTCACCAGCGCGCCGGCTGCCTGCTCGCGCGAGGAGCCGATGCCGAAGCTGGGTCCGGCTGCGATCACGTCGCCCGGCTTCACCGAGGCCGCGAACTCGGGGCGCACGGCCTCCAGGCAATGCGGAGCAATGCCTTCGATGGCCAGCTTCATGTAGGCGCCAGGGGCCAGCTGGTCGGTGTCGATGTCGGCGCCGAAGCGCCAGACCTTGTGCGTTGCCCCTGCGCTCATGCCAGCACCTCCCGCGGATCGGCGATGCGCCCGCTGAGGGCCGATGCGGCAACGGTGTATGGGGACGCCAGGTAGACCTGCGCCGTGGCCGAGCCCATGCGGCCCTTGAAGTTGCGCGCGGTTGTGGCGATCACGTTGGCTCCGTCGGGGATGGTGCCGCCGTAGCCGGAGCATGCGCCGCAGGCGGTGGGCAGCAGTTCGGCGCCGGCGTCGAGCAGCGCGCCGAGCACACCTTCGTCCTGTGCGGCCTGCTGGTCCTGCAAGCTGGCCGGCGCGACCATCAGGCGCAGGCCGGGCGCCACGCGGTGGCCGCGCAGCACCTGGGCAGCGGCTCGCAGGTCGTCGAGCTTGGCGCCGGTGCAGGCGCCGATGTAGGCCACCTGCACCGCCACGTCGCCGAAATCGCCGACCGGGCGGGTGTTGGCCGGGCTGTGCGGCGCGGCCACCTGCGGCGCCAGCGCGGCGGCATCGAAGCGGAAGGTCCTGGCCCGCGTCTCGTCCACGCCCTCGTCGGTGTACCAGGCATCCAGGTCGATGGCTTCGTCGGGCACGCCGGCGAGCAGCAGCCAGTCGCGCGTGGTCGTGTCGGGCGCGATGAGCCCGGTCTGGGCGCCCATCTCCGCGCTCATGTTCGACAGGGTCATGCGCTCCTGCATCGACAGCGCCTGCACTGCGGGGCCGCAGAACTCCACCGCCTGGTAGTCGCCGCCGTTCATGCCGAAGCGGCCGATCATGTGCAGCACCATGTCCTTGGCCGTGACGCCGGCGGGCAGCCGGCCGTCCCACCACATCCGAATCGTCTGCGGCACGCGCACCCACAGCTCGCCGGTGACCATGACGCCCAGCATCTCGGTGCTGCCAATGCCGAACATGTAGGCTCCGAAGGCGCCGCCGGTGGGCGAATGCGAATCGCCGCCGACGCAGAACATGCCGGGGCGGATGTGGCCCTTCTGCGGCAGCACCACGTGGCAGATGCCGATGCTGTCGTAGACGTGCGGCAGGCGCTGCTCGGCGGCCCAGTCGCGGGCGATGCGCACGATGCGGCGGGAGTCGTCGTCCTGTTCGGGCACGTAGTGGTCCATCACCAGCACCACGCGGTCCTTGTTCCAGATCTGAGCGCCGAGATCCTCCAGCATGGGCTTGAGCCGGCGCGGGCCCGAGGAGTCGTGGAACATGGCCAGGTCGACCTGGCAGCTGACGATGTCGCCGACGGCGACCTGGGCTTGCCCGCAGGCCCTGGCGATGAGTTTCTGGGCCAGCGTCTGGGGCGGCCGGTTCGGTGGACTCATGGAAATATCTCCTGTCTTCGCGTGCGCGTGCCCGGACCCGCTCAAGGCAGGATTTCCGTGAGCACGATGCGTGCATCGATGCTGCCGACCTGCGACAGCTCCATCTGGTATTCGTAGCGGTCGGGCCGGTACTGGCCATGCAACAGCTGCACCGGCCGGTCGTCGGCGTCGTGGACCAGACGCCGCACCGACAGCAGCGCCGTGCCCACGGCCACCTGCAGTTCGTGCGCCACCTGGGCGTCGGCCTGCCGGGCTGAGATCGTCTGCACTACCCGGCCCAGCTCGATGCCCGACTCTTCGAGCAACTGCAGCATCGCCTTGTGCGCCAGATCGGCGCGCCCGAAGCCGCGCATCAGCGTCTCGGGAACCCAGGTCGTGATGTACGAGACCGGACCCGCTGCGGAGCTTCGCCGCCGCACGGTCTTGCGCAGTTTGTCGTGCTCGGAGATCTGCAGCGTATCGGCAATCTGGTGCGAGGCCTGGATCAAGCGCCATTCGATCACCTTCACCGTGGTGCTGCGGCTGACCGAAACGATGTTCTCGAGCAGGCCGGCGAGGCGCGTCGGCGCTGGCGGGGGCGGCGCTTTGCCGGCCCGCGTGCCGCCTTGTTCGGCCCGGGTCGTGGTGCGGGTGCCGCGGCCGACCTCGCGCACGATCAGGCCCTCGTTGACCAGTTGTTCGAGCGCCCGGCGCATGGTGACGCGGCCCACATTGAACTGGCGCGCAAGCTCCAGCTCGCCAGGCAGGCCATGGACGAAGCGGCCCTCCTGGACCTGCTCGCGCAGCACCAGGTAGATCCGGTGGTATTTGGACAGGGGTAACGAGGCGTTCATGGTGGGCGGGTGTGCCTCAGGGTGCTGCAGGCGCCTCGATGTCGTGGATGGCGATGTGGAATATGTCGTCGAGCGGCGCGTCGTGCATCACGTGGTACAGCACGAAGTCATACGCGGCGTGGGCGTCCAGCTCGCTGGGCGTGAAGGCGAAGGCCAGATTGCCGGCGGTCGACAGGCGACCGGGGTAGCCGTGGTGCAGCAGGTTCTGCTTGTAGACCGCTGCGGCCGTGCGTGCCAGCTCGGCGTCGGGGGCGATGAATTCGATCACCAGGCCGGCCTCGTGGCGCGCCCGCAGCTCGGGCGGCAGGGGCCGTACCGCCCCTTGGCCGTAGACGTGCGCAAACACT
>JACCRJ010000073.1 GCA_013813615.1 Lautropia sp.
TGCCAGGGCTCGGCGACGCCGGCGACCGGATCTTCGGCACGAAGTAGGGCGGCAGGACCATGTCTTCATTCGACTTCGACCTGTTCGTGATCGGCGGCGGCTCCGGCGGCGTGAGAGCCGCCCGCATTGCCGCTGGCCATGGCGCACGCGTGGGTGTTGCGGAGGAGTACCGCTTCGGCGGTACCTGCGTGATCCGAGGCTGCGTGCCGAAGAAGCTGCTGGTCTACGCCTCCCGCTTCGCTGCCGACTTCGAGGACGCCGCGGGCTACGGCTGGACCGTCGGCAAGCCGACCTTCGACTGGGCCGCGCTGATCGCCGCGAAGGACCGCGAGATCGGGCGGTTGGAGAATATCTACAGCGGCAACCTCGAGAAGGTCAAAGCGACGCTGTTCGGCGAACGGGCGACCCTCGAGGGACCCAACCAGGTCAGGCTCGCCTCCGGCAGGCTCGTGAGCGCGGGAAGGATCCTGATCGCAACCGGCGGGCGGCCGGCGATGCCGCACGAGCTTCCCGGCATCGCCCACGCGATCAGTTCCAACGAAGCGTTCGACCTGAAGCAGCTGCCGCGCTCGATCGCGATCGTCGGCGGCGGCTACATCGCCCTGGAGTTCGCCGGCATCTTCGCCGGGCTCGGGTCAGCGGTCACGCTGGTCCATCGCGGAGATCACGTGCTGCGCCACTTCGACGCCGATCTCTCCAGCCGCCTGCTCGACGCCTACCGCGCGCGAGGCATCCGGGTCGAACTCGAGGCAGCCTTGCTCGGGCTGGAACGGTCGGGGCCGCAGGCACCCATCGCGGCGACCCTGAACACCGGCCAGGTGCTGGAAGTCGAGCAGGTCATGTTCGCGATCGGCCGTGCGCCGAATGTCGAAGGGCTGGGGCTGGATCGCGCGGGGGTGCAGACGGACCGCAATGGCGCCATCGTCGTCGACGCCCTGTCGCGTACCTGCGCGCCGTCGATCTACGCGATCGGCGACGTGACCAACCGATTGAACCTCACGCCGGTGGCGATTCGCGAAGGCCACGCCTTTGCTGACACGGTGTTCGGCAACACCCCCTGGCAGGCCGATCACAGCCAGGTGCCGACGGCGGTTTTCTCCACCCCGGAGATCGGCACCGTCGGGATGCCGGAAGACGAAGCCGTCAGGAAGTTCCCGGTGGTGGACATCTACCGGGCGGAGTTCCGCACGCTCAAGGCGACGCTGTCCGGCAGCGCCGAAACAATGATGCTGAAGATCGTCGTCGACGCAAGCACCGACCGGGTGCTGGGCGTGCATCTGCTGGGGCCGGATGCCGGCGAATTGATTCAGGTCATCGCGACGTTGCTGCGCACCGGCGTGACCAAACGGGACTTCGATCAGACGATGCCGCTGCATCCGAGCAGCGCGGAGGAACTGATGACACTGCGCACGCGCAGCGCCCGCCACGTCCAGCATCACGAGCCGCTGCGCGGGTTGCTCCCTCAGTAGTCGGGGCCCGAACCCGGCACCTCCTGACGCGTCCCGGCCGACGTCGGCGCGCCTCAGATCGGATAAATCAGAGAGTTCGGTATCAGGTCGTTGTCGAAGATGCAGAGCCTCTGCGAAAACCTGAGCCCCTCTGCGGTTTGCACGACCTGGTCCAGGTAACGCCCGACACTGAGTATCTCCGGCATCGAATCGCGCCGGGTGCGGATGACAAGGTAGCTCGCCTCGCTGTGGACGACGCCCTCCTGCGTCTTCAGCACGAGCGGGGCGCCGATCACGTGGCGCTGGTAATACGGGTCGTGGAAGATGGTATCGGTGGCCCCGATAACGCGGTCCTGCAGCATGCCACGGCTTTCCAGCGCGATGGCAGCCAACGGCAGCCCCCGCTCGAAGTTCTCCCGCGACTGAACCTTGTAGACCGCATCGACGGTGAAGAAGTCCGGCCACAGCGCGTATTCGCCGGAGTCCAGCACTCGTCCATAGGAACCGTAGAGCGCCTGCAACCGCGTCCAAGCAGCATAGTCCAACGACTCACTCATCAAGGGGCATCCCCATGACCTCGCGCCAATAGCCGTACATGCCGCGGATCAGGGTCTCGGTGACCATGTGGTCCGTCGGCCTGACGTCGCGTCCGTCGAGTTCGCTGATCGTGCGCGCATCCGGATTCGCTTCGAACGCCTCCTGCGCAAAGGCGATCACCTCGCCGTCGTCCGCCGACACGAAACCCGCCGGCCCGAACAGGTTTGCCTGGCGCAGGCGCCGCCGGGTCATCCCGGCGCTGTCATCGGCAAAGCCGAAGTGCGTCCAGACGAAGTCGAACACGCCGGGTGCCACCGGCTGCAGGTGACGCGTGCTCATCGAGTTGACCTGCTGCTGGATGATGACGCTTGGGAACAGCGTGGTCATGACGACGGTGGGGCCTTGCCACCAGTCTTCCGGCACGACGTCCAGCAGGCGGTCGTCGTTCAGTTTCATCGACTCGCGGAAACTGGTCACGCCCTTGGTGACGTCGCCGGCGCCGCCCTCGTTGCGGCGCGACACCATCGACGCGTGCCGGTGGCGCCGGTCCATCACCATCTGGCTGCGCTGGTCCGCGCGCCACAGGCCGAAGGTGACGAACCAGGTGTGCAGCAGCCCCGGGTGGTAAGGGTCCTTGATGTTCTCCTGCATCAGCTTCCAGTTCGCCGGAATGCGCTGGCGGTTGTAGCCGAGCAGCTGCAGCGGCCGATGACCGAAGACGCGGTCGAAGTAGTGCAAGACCTCCGGGCCGACGAAGTCTTCGAAGGGCTCGACGGCGGGGTCGAAGCTGGCGAACACCGCACCGCCACGGCGCGCGACCTGCAGGCGCGTGAGGCCGTGATCGGCCAGCGAGAAATCCGCCGGCATGCCGCCGTGCACCTTGCCGTCCTGCTTTACGCCGCGCCGAAACGGCAGCCCGAGCAGGTTGCCTTTCAAGTCGTAGTTCCACTGGTGATAGGGGCAGACGAAGTCCTTCACCGTGCCGTGGCGCTCGCGGCAGAAGGCCACGCCGCGGTGCGCGCAGCGGTTCTCCACGACGTGCACCGCGCCGTCATGATCGCGCACCATGATGACGCTGCGGGTGCCGACCGCGGTCCGCTTGAAGTTGCCGGGCTCGGGAATCTCGCATTCCAGGCCGACGTAGCACCAATGTTCCCGATAGAAGAAGCGTTGCAGCTCCTGCTCGAAGACCGCCGGATCGGTGTACACCCAACCCGGAACCCGGCTGGAGGGAACGTCACCCCAGCGCGAGGCGGCGAAGCCGCCGGGCGGCACTTCTTCCGGTGCATTCATGCCAGCTCAGTCCTCCTGCACGCGAAGGATTCCCGCCGCCTGCTGCAGCGGCGCGTCCGAGAAGCTGAACAGCACGCATTCATCGGCGGCTGACAGCTGCAGCCCCGCCCAAGGAGGGACGACGAAATGATCCTTTGCGCCCACCCGGTAGCGCATCGGCGTGCCGGCCCCGGGCCCTTGCGCAGGGCAAGTGATGGTCACCGTCGCGCTGCCTTCGACCACCGAGAAGACGGTGCCGGCTGTCGTGCGGCTGGTCCTCGTCTCGAAACCTTCAGGCAGCAGTTGGAGCTGCGTGGCGATCGTGGGGATCGCCCAGCCGCCGGTCAGCGGATTCACGTAGCGCAGCGCGGCGCCGTGTGCCGGGTCCAGCCCGGCGTGCGCGGCCAGGTGGGCAAGCGCCTCGCGGCTGCGTGCATACGGATAGCAGAAGATCGGGCTGGTGGCGCCGAAGGGCGAGTGCGGCTTCAATGGCAGCATGCTGGCGCCGAAGCGGGCGAGGCTGGTGCCTTCGGCGGCGGTCACCGCCTGGCTGCGGGCCGAGTCGTTCTCGGCGAAGCCTGACTCGAAGAAGGCGACCACCGGTATGTCCAGTCCGTCCAGCCAGACAACGGGCTGACTGCCCTCGTTGCCGTGATCGTGCCAGGTCCAGTGCGGCGTGATGATGAAGTCGCCGGGATGCATGATGGTGCGCTCGCCGTTGACTGCGGTGTAGGCGCCGTCGCCATCCACGACGAAGCGCAGCGCGGACTGGGTGTGGCGGTGACTCGGCGCCACCTCCCCCGGAAGGATCAGCTGCAGACCGGCGTAGAGCGTGCCGGTGGAGCGGGATTCGCCGCGCCAGCCGGGGTTCTCCAGGATGAGCACGCGGCGGATCGCTTCCTCCGCGGTGATCAGGCGACCGGCGTCCTGCAGGAACGGCTCGACGTCGGACCACCGCCAATGCGCCGGACGGGTACGCACGGCCGGTTGCTGCGGCACGAGGGCATGCAGGACCTCCCACAGGGGCGTGAGCCCGGCGGGCCGCATGCGGTCGTAGAGATCCTGCCGCTCGCGGGGGGTGACGGACGCGTCGATTGCCGCGCCCGGGGCCGCGGCTGAATGAACGTCGTCTCTCTTCATCATACTGTCTCCGCCTTCATCGCCGGCAGGTGGGCAAGCAAGGTTGTGGATAGCCCGGGATATTGTAGTCAGGCGAGGCGCCCCGTACCGGTGAATCGGACTGCTTCAAGTGGTATCGTACGAGTCACCGCCGATCCCGGATCGCCGCCTGCCAGCGCAGGCGCCAGGTAGTTTCCGGTCCCCGCCGCACTCACGCAGGAAGATCACCATGAGCATTTCCTCCGACCAGCTTCACCTTCGCCCCGAAGAGATGGAGAGTTTGTGGATGCCGTTCACCGCCAACCGGCAGTTCAAGTCGGCGCCGCGGCTGCTGGCCCGCGCCGAAGGGATGTATTACTGGGACGATCATGGGCGCAAGATCCTCGACGGGATCGCCGGCATGTGGTGCTCGAACCTCGGGCACAACCATCCGAAGGTAGTGGAAGCGATCCGCACCCAGGCGGCGGTCCTGGACTACGCGCCGCCCTTCCAGATGGCGAACCCCCTGCAGTTCGAGCTGGCCAACCGGGTCGGCAGCATCACCCCGAAAGGGATGAGCAAGGTCTTCTACACCAACTCGGGCTCCGAAAGCGTGGACACGGCGCTGAAGATCGCGCTCGCCTATCACCGGGTGCGCGGGGAGGGCTCGCGAGTGCGGTTGATCGGCCGGGAACGCGGGTATCACGGCGTCGGCTTCGGCGGCATTTCGGTCGGCGGCATGGGGGCGAACCGCAAGATGTTCGGGTCGCTGATCACCGGCGTGGACCATATGCCCCAGACCTGGAACCTCAAAGAGCAGGCTTACAGCCGCGGCCAGCCTGCCTGGGGTGCCCACCTCGCCGACGAACTCGAGCGGATCGTCGCGTTGCACGATGCTTCGACGATTGCCGCGGTCATCGTCGAACCGGTAGCCGGCAGCGCCGGCGTCCTGGTGCCGCCGGTAGGCTACCTGGAGCGGCTGCGGGAGATTTGCACCCGCCACGGCATCCTGCTGATCTTCGACGAGGTCATCACCGGCTTCGGCCGCCTCGGCAAGGCCTTCGGCGCCGAATACTTCAACGTGCAGCCGGACCTGATGACGCTCGCCAAGGGGATCACCTCCGGTACGGTGCCGATGGGCGCCGTGGTGGCAAAGGATTCCATCTACGAAACGTTCATGAGCGGGCCGCCGCATGCCATCGAACTTTTCCATGGCTACACCTATTCCGGCCACCCGCTTGCCTGCGCCGCCGGCATCGCGGTCCAGCAGGTCTACCAGGAAGAGAATCTGTTCGCGCGCGCAGCGGAGATGGCGCCGCATTTCGAGGCGGCCGTCCATTCGCTCAAGGGTTCGCGGCATGTGATCGACTGCCGCAACCTCGGGCTGATGGGCGCTATCGAACTCCAGCCCCGGGAAGGTGCGCCGACCGCCCGGTCCTTCGAGGCCTTCCTCCGGTGTTACGAGCAAGGCGTCCTGATCCGCACCACCGGAGACATCATCGCGCTCACGCCGTCGCTGATCGTGGAGAAGGCCGAGATCGACCGGCTGGTGACCACTATTGCCGAGGTGTTGAAGACGCTGGACTAAAATCGTCGCCACATCGCAAAGGAACTCCATGACCAAGACTGCCGCGCCGGAACGAACGCCCGCCCTGAACTCTGCAACCTCCGCAGCCGAAAGCTATGAAAAGCTTGCGCTCTACATCGACGGCGAATTCATCGCCGGAGACCGCAAGACGCAGGATGTCCGCAATCCCGCCACCGGCGAAGTTGTCGGCAAGCTGCCGCATGCAACCCGCGCCGACCTCGATCGCGCGCTTGCGGCCGCTCAGCGCGCTTTCGGAAGCTGGAAGCACAGCTCGCCGATGGAACGCAGCAGGATCCTGCGCAAGGTGGCGGAGCTGTCACGGCAGAATGCCGCGCAGATCGCGCGCAACATCACCCTCGACATGGGCAAGACCCTGGCCGAAGCGTCCGGCGAGGTCACGAGCTGTGCAGAGCACTGCGACTGGCATGCGGAAGAGTGCCGCCGCATTTACGGCCGGGTGATCCCGCCGCGCCTGCCCAACGTGCGCCAGATGGTGCTCAGGGAGCCGGTGGGCGTCTGTGCGGCTTTCACGCCCTGGAACTTCCCGTACAACCAGGCGATCCGCAAGATCGGCGCCGCGATCGGCGCGGGGTGCACGATGATCATCAAGGGCCCGGAGGATGCGCCCAGCGCCGTCGTGGCGATCGCCCGGATGTTTCACGAGGCCGGCCTGCCGCCCGGCGTCCTGAACGTGGTGTGGGGCGTGCCGTCCGAAATCTCTGAATACCTGATCAAGTCTCCGATCGTGCGCAAGATCTCGTTCACCGGCTCCGTCCCGGTCGGCAAGCAGCTGGCGTCGTTGGCGGGCCTGCACATGAAGCGGGCGACCATGGAACTCGGCGGACATTCGCCGGCGATCGTCTTCGACGACGCCGACGTGGAGCGCGCCGCCAAGCTTCTCGCCGCGTTCAAGTTCCGCAACGCCGGGCAGGTCTGTGTGTCTCCGACCCGGTTCTACGTGCAGCAGAAGATCTATGACCGCTTCATGGCGGCGTTCCTGGAGAACACCCGCAAGGTCAAGGTCGGCAGCGGCCTGGACCCGGACTCGAGCATGGGGCCGCTCGCCCACGAGCGACGGGTTCCGGCGATGGAGCAGTTCATCGAGGATGCGAAACAGCGCGGCGGGCGCATAGAAACCGGCGGCGAACGGATCGGCAGCGTCGGCAATTTCTTCGCGCCGACGGTCATGACCAACCTGCCCGACGACAGCCTGGTGATGACCAGCGAGCCGTTCGGTCCGCTGGCGCCGTGTTCGCCCTTCAAGGACCTCGACGAAGTCCTCAGGCGCGCCAACTCGCTGCCGTACGGCCTGTCGTCGTACGTGTTCACCACCTCGACGAAGAACGCGCTGGCCGCGCAGAACGGGATCGAAGCCGGGATGGTCAACATCAACCATTTCGGCCAGGCTCTGGCGGAGACGCCCTTCGGCGGCGTCAAGGACAGCGGCATCGGCTCCGAAGGCGGCATCGAGACCTTCGACGGCTACCTCACCACCAAGTTCGTCACCCAGATGGATTGAGCGTCCCTGGCTGTGGCGCCGCTACTTCAGCATCATCGGCAGCCACAGCGACAGAGACGGCCAGTAGGTCACCAGCAGCAGGGCCAACAGCAGCGGCACGTAGAATGGCAGCATCGCCCTGACGATCTCGCCGAAGCTCACGCGGGCGATGTCCTGAACGATGAAGAGCAGCACACCGAAAGGCGGCGTGGTGGCGCCGATCAGCAGGTTGACGATGATGATCAACCCGAACTGGACCGGATCGATCCCCAGCTGCAGGATCAGCGGCAGCAGGGTAGGCACCGCAATCAGCAGGATCGCGGTCGTCTCCATGAAGCAGCCGACCATGAGCAGCAGGACGTTGATCATCATCAAGGCGAGCCAGGGC
>JACCRJ010000077.1 GCA_013813615.1 Lautropia sp.
ATAGAGATTGCTGATGCGGGCACAGCACTCATTGCGATGCGGCGGCTCAGGTGACAGAGCCCCTCACCGTCACGGCTCTGCCTGGGACAAAGTAAATGCAGACCTCATCTAGCTCTTCCGGCAGCAGCGGCTCGCTCGCGAACCCGCACGCATAGGGCGCCTCTCCATCCCGGCCGCAGTCGTCGCCTTCCAGATGCGTACACGACGCGCAGGTGCCGAAGGTGGGTTTACCTCTCTCCAACGCCACTTGGCCGAGCATGCGCTGCAAGGCGTTGGCGAATTGACCGCGGACGCCTGGGGGCAGTGCGTCCGCGGCACGGACCAGGGCTTCGAAAAGGTCATTCGCAAGAATGCCCCTGGCTTTGTCGGTCAGAACGAGTTGGACACTGCGCCTGTCGGCCTCTGACCGCGTGCGCGTCAGATAGCCTTGCGCCTCAAGGTTCTTGATCGTCTGCGACGCCGTGCCCCGCGTCGTGCCATGAAACGCGGCGAAGGCGGACGGCGTTCGCGAGAAGCGGTTGGCCCGTGCGAAGTATCTGAGCCCTGCCCACTGGACTGGCGTCAGCCCCTCCACGAGCGCCTCGCCTGACGCTATGCGCCCCAAGTGCAAGACCAACTCCGCGATCGCACGACTGTCCATGTTCGGCTTATTGCTCACGGCCGGATAGTAGCGTTTAAAAACCATGTTGACAAGATGATAGTTTCGAAGCGACACTAACGGTCTGATGCGGCAAGACGAACTTCCAAGCAACCTACCTTGGACTTTCCCGCTGACCCCGGTGCTCTTTGTAGCTACTTTGGAGGCTGACTCATGGCGATTACCTTGACTGAAAACGCAGCAAAACAAATTCAGAGCCAGCTTGCTAAGCGCGGCAAAGGAGTTGCCATGCGCATCGGCGTCAAAAAAGTCGGCTGTTCCGGGCTGGCTCACACTTTCGACATCGCTGACGAAATACGCGCAGGCGATCACACATTCGAGTCGCATGACGCCGTTGTCGTGCTTGACGCCGACAGCCTGTCGGTGCTCGATGGCTCGCGTATCGATTTCGTCAAGGAAGGGCTGAAGCAGATGTTCAAGTTCGACAATCCCAACGTTGACAGCGAATGCGGCTGTGGCGAGAGTTTCAACATGAAGTCGAAACTTAATACAAGTAAAGAGGTAACAACATGAGCGCCGTTGCCGAAAATATCCAAATCGGTATGCCGGCCGCTTTTGTGTTTACCGACAGCGCAGCCGCCAAAGTGGCTGATTTGATTGCCGAAGAAGGCAACTCCGACCTGAAACTGCGTGTTTTTGTCCAGGGTGGTGGTTGCTCTGGCTTCTCTTACGGCTTTACGTTTGACGAAATCGCCAATGAGGATGACACGACAATGACCAAAAACGGCGTGTCGCTGCTGATCGATGCAATGAGCTACCAGTATCTCGTGGGCGCAGAGATTGACTACAAAGACGATCTGGACGGTGCCCAGTTCGTCATCAAGAACAATCCTGGTGCCACTTCTACCTGTGGTTGCGGGTCGTCCTTCTCAGCTTCATAGGAACAACGGCATGAGCGCAGTCTTGCAAAATCTTGTCAACCAGCCCTACAAACACGGGTTCGTGACTGCCATCGAGTCGGATGTCGCGCCCAAAGGGCTGAACGAAAACACCATCCGGATGATTTCGTCCAAGAAGAACGAACCCGCGTGGCTGCTCGAGTTCCGCCTCAAGTCTTACCAGGCATGGCTCAAGATGGAAGAGCCCAAGTGGTCCAACGTCCACTATCCGAAGATCGATTTCCAGGCCATCAGCTATTACGCGGCGCCCAAGCAGAAGCCAAAGTTGAAAAGCATGGACGAGGTCGCTCCTGAGTTGTTGCGCACCTTCGAGAAACTCGGGGTGCCATTGCACGAGCGCATGGCGCTGGCCGGCGTTGCGGTTGACGTCATTTTCGACAGCGTGTCGGTGGCGACGACCTACAAGCACAAACTGGCCGAAGTCGGCATCATTTTTTGTTCGATGTCGGAAGCCGTGCTGGAGCATCCGGAGCTGGTGCAGAAATATCTTGGTACCGTCGTGCCGACCGCTGACAACTACTATGCCGCACTCAACTCGGCGGTATTTACCGACGGATCGTTCTGTTTCATCCCCAAGGGCGTCAAGTGCCCGATGGATCTGTCAACCTACTTCCGCATCAACACCGAGGAATCTGGGCAATTCGAGCGCACCCTGATCATCGCCGAGGAAGGGGCGTCGGTTTCTTACCTCGAAGGCTGTACGGCACCCGCGTTCAGCACCAACCAGCTGCACGCGGCGGTGGTCGAGTTGGTCGCCCTCGACAACGCCGACATCAAATACTCGACGGTGCAGAACTGGTATGCAGGTGACGAAAACGGCGTCGGCGGCGTTTACAACTTCGTCACCAAGCGCGGCCTGGCCAAAGGCGTCAACTCGCGCATTTCATGGACCCAGGTCGAGACCGGCTCGGCGATTACGTGGAAGTATCCTTCCGTCGTGCTGCGCGGCGACAACTCGGTCGGCGAGTTTTATTCGGTCGCGGTGACGAACCACCACCAGCAGGCCGATACCGGCACGAAGATGATCCACATCGGCAAGAACACGCGCAGCACGATCGTCAGCAAGGGCATCTCGGC
>JACCRJ010000081.1 GCA_013813615.1 Lautropia sp.
CTGGATAGCCGGCGGTGAGTGAGGATTAGATTAGACCAACGGCGGTGCTACACTGCGAGTTCATACTGCCAGCCCCGGATTCGATTCCGGGGTTTGTTTTTGTGGGGAGAGAGATCGCAATGGTGACAGTACCGTTGACAGTTCACGGCGCGCAGTTATTGAGGGACGAGTTGCAGCGGCTCAAGCAGGTCGACAGGCCCGCGGTGATCACTTCGATCTCGGAGGCCCGGGCCCAGGGAGACCTGTCGGAAAACGCGGAGTACGAGTCGGCCAAGGAGCGCCAGAGCTTCATCGAGGGGCGGATTGCGGAACTCGAGTCCAAGCTTGCCGCCGCCCAGATCATCGATCCCTCCACGCTGCAGGCGGACGGTCGCGTCGTCTTCGGGGCTACCGTGTCGCTCGAGGAGATCGAGACCAGCGAGAAGGTGAAGTACCAGATCGTCGGCGAGGACGAGGCCGACCTGAAGTTGAACAAGATCTCCGTCGGTAGCCCGCTCGCCCGCGCACTGATCGGCAAGGCCGCCGGCGACGTCGCGGAGTTCCGGGCGCCGCGCGGGGATCGCGAATACGAGATCCTGGAGGTCAAGTACGTCTAGGAGCCTGTCCTGGGAGCCTGTCCTGGCTGCCGCCTCGCGGCGTCAATCTTCTTCCGGCAGTGGGCGGAACAGGACCAGCACGTGTCCGATGATGTGCACCACCGCGCAGGAGAGCGCCTCCGCGATGTCCTCGGCCGCCTGCTCGCGGTCCTTGCGTTTCGCACCGGAAAGTCGGACCTTCATCAGTTCATGGCTGGCAAGGCCCCGGTCGATCTCCTGCAGCACCGGCGGCGTCAGCCCTGCGGCGCCGACCATCACGACCGGGTTGAGCGAATGCGCGCGAGCCTTGAGTTCTCTGCGTTCGGCATTGGTGAGGAGCAGGGTAGGCATCTGGCGGCACCGGCGGTAAAGCGCTGATTTTACGGGCAACCCAACCGCCACACGACGAGCGCGAAACGAATGTACGGCAGCAACAGCAAGAAGCTCAACAAGGCGTGGCTGCACGATCACCTGAACGATCCGTACGTCAAGCTTGCGCAACGCCACCAGTATCGGTCTCGCGCCGCCTTCAAGCTGATCGGCATCGACGAGCAGGACAAGCTGATCCGTCCGGGCATGACGGTCGTGGACCTGGGCTCCACCCCGGGCAGCTGGTCGCAGGTGGTGCGCCGGCGCCTGGCCCGCAATGCGCTCACCGCCGACGAAGCCAAGGCGGACGACGCCCGGGGCGAGGCCGCCCAGCTGCCCGTCAGCGGACGGATCATCGCGCTTGACCTTTTGCCGATGGAACCCGTCCCGGGCGTCGAATTCCTGCAGGGGGATTTCCGCGAGGCAGAGGCGTTGGCGGCACTGGAGGCGAGCCTGGCCGGCGGCAAGGCGGACCTTGTGCTTTCGGACATGGCACCCAATCTGAGCGGTGTCGGCATGGCTGACGCCGCGCGGATGCAGGACCTGGCCGAGCTGGCGGTTGAGTTTGCAAAAACCTGGATGAAGCCGGAGGGGGCGCTGCTGATCAAGTGCTTCCACGGCAGCGGCTACGGGCAGCTGGTCAAGCTTTTCAAGGATAGTTTCGTGTCGGTTGCACCACGAAAGCCGAAGGCTTCCCGCGACCGGTCGGCCGAAACCTACCTTTTGGGCCGCCGATTGCGCCATACCGCCTGAGAAGGGGATTGCAAGGCGTTCCCTGGGTGCCTAGGGCGTAGAATCGAGGCACTACGGTGCTTGAACCAGTGAGGTGGTATAGGTGAACAACGCGTTTTCGAAGGCAGCGATCTGGGTCGTCATCGCCCTGGTTCTCTTCACCGTGTTTCGGCAGTTCGATACCCGGCAGGGAAGGTCGGGCGACGTCCCGTACTCCCAGTTCATGAAGCAGGCCGAGAGCGGCCAGATCGAAAGCGTCCAGATCGACGGCCGCACCATCCGCGCCCGCAGCCGCGACGGCCAGGCCGTCACCGTCTTCACGCCCGGCGCCGGGGACCTCTGGATGGTCAGCGACCTGCTCAAGTACGGCGTACAGGTCAATGCCAAGCCGGAAGAAGAGCAGTCGGTCCTGATGCAGATCTTCATCTCCTGGTTCCCGATGCTGCTGCTGATCGGCGTCTGGATCTTCTTCATGCGCCAGATGCAGGGCGGCGGCCGCGGCGGAGCGTTCTCGTTCGGCAAGAGCCGGGCAAGGTTGCTCGACGAAAGCAACAACACGGTCACCTTCGCGGACGTCGCCGGCTGCGACGAGGCCAAGGAAGAGGTGCAGGAACTGGTGGACTTCCTGCGTGACCCGACCAAATTCCAGAAGCTCGGCGGGCGGATCCCGCGCGGCGTGCTGATGGTCGGCTCGCCGGGTACCGGCAAGACTTTGCTCGCCAAGGCGATTGCCGGCGAGGCCAAGGTGCCGTTCTTCTCCATCTCCGGCTCCGACTTCGTCGAAATGTTTGTCGGTGTCGGCGCGGCGCGGGTTCGCGACATGTTCGAGAACGCCAAGAAGCATGCGCCCTGCATCGTGTTCATCGACGAGATCGACGCCGTCGGCCGCCAGCGCGGCGCCGGGCTGGGCGGCGGCAACGACGAACGCGAGCAGACGCTGAACCAGTTGCTGGTGGAAATGGACGGCTTCGAAACCGGCCAGGGCATCATCCTGATCGCGGCGACCAACCGTCCGGACGTGCTGGACCCGGCACTGCTGCGTCCGGGCCGCTTCGATCGACAGGTGGTGGTGCAGCTGCCGGACATCCGCGGCCGCGAGCAGATCCTCAACGTGCACATGCGCAAGGTGCCGATCGGCCCGGACGTCAAGGTCGACGTGCTCGCCCGCGGCACGCCCGGCATGTCCGGCGCGGACCTGGCCAACCTGGTCAATGAAGCGGCACTGTTCGCGGCGCGCCGCGCTGCCCGCCTGGTGGAGATGATCGACTTCGAGCGGGCCAAGGACAAGATCCTGATGGGTGCGGAACGCCGCTCGATGATCATGGACGAGGAAGAGCGCAAGAGCACCGCCTACCACGAGTCGGGGCACGCGCTGCTCGGCCGGCTGCTGCCCAAGGCGGATCCGGTGCACAAGGTCACCATCATCCCGCGCGGGCGCGCGCTTGGCGTGACCATGTCGCTGCCGGAGAAGGACCGCTACAGCTACGACCGCACCTACATGCTCAGCAAGATCGCCATGCTGTTCGGCGGCCGGATCGCCGAAGAGATCTTCATCAACGAGATGACCACCGGCGCGTCCAACGACTTCGAGCGCGCCACCCAGATGGCGCGGGACATGGTCACGCGCTACGGCATGAGCGACCTGTTGGGGCCGATGGTCTATGCGGAGAATGAAGGCGAAGTCTTCCTGGGCCGCTCGATCACCAAGACCACCAACGTGTCGGAAGAGACGATGCGCAAGGTGGACCAGGAGATCCGCCGGATCATCGACGAGCAGTACGCCTTCGCGCGCAGGCTGATCGAAGAGAACGCCGACAAGATGCACATGATGGCCAAGGCCCTGCTGGACTGGGAGACCATCGGCATCGAGCAACTGGACGACATCATGGCCGGCCGTCCGCCTCGTCCGCCGAAGGACCTGAGCCCGCCGTCCGCGGGGCGCGGTCCCGCCTCGCCGAAAGCGCCGGACGTGGCGCCTGGCCAGCCAGCCAACCCGGCGGCGCCGGTCGCCTGACGAGACCGTCCAGGCCTGGCAGCGGTGACGGTGACGTCGTCAGCCGAAAAGGGTGCCCCAGGGCGCCCTTTTTCGTCATCGCCTTCGTCTTCGCTATCGTCGTCGTCATTCCATGGGTCGTCCCGTGCCGCCGTTGAAGCGCGATTCAGCCCCCCGGGCGTGTTCCGCTGCGGGCGCTTCAACTTGTCCCTCGAGCGCCCGCTGGTCATGGGGATCGTCAATGTCACCGCCGACTCTTTCTCGGACGGCGGCAGGTACCTCGATCCCGAGGCGGCGGTTGCCGCTGCCCGGCGGCTCGTCGAGGAGGGCGCCGACATCATCGACGTCGGTGCGGAATCCACCAGGCCCGGCTCGCTGCCCGTCCCCGAGGAACTGGAATGGCAGCGCCTCGAGCCGGTGCTGCGCGCTTTGACGGCGCTGGAG
>JACCRJ010000102.1 GCA_013813615.1 Lautropia sp.
GACGTGCTCCTTCAGGTCAACAACCAGGACATCCAGTCGGCGGAGCAGTTCAACACGGTCGTCAACAAGCTCGACCGGCGCAAGGCGCTGGTCGTGCTGGTGCGCCGTGGGGAAGCAGCCCAGTACGTGCCGATCAAGCCGTAGCCCCGCCTCGAAACGGGTGTGCCGGGGCGCAGGCTGCGGGGAGGCGCTGCGGGGAGGCGCTGCGGGGAGACGCCGCGCCCGGCCACTACAATAGCCGTTTGCCCGTGGACGGGCTTGGCGCCGCAAGGTGCCGGCCCGACCGGTGCGACCGGGATGTTCCCGGGCGCCTTGCGATCTGCGGTCCGGTTTCGTCTTGCGGCGCCTTCTCCTCACCATGCAGCATATTCGCAACTTTTCCATCATCGCCCACATCGACCACGGCAAGTCGACCCTGGCCGACCGCCTGATCCAGCGCTGCGGCGGGCTTTCCGAACGTGAGATGGAGAAGCAGGTGCTCGACTCGATGGATCTCGAGCGCGAGCGCGGAATCACCATCAAGGCGCAGACGGCGTCGCTTCGCTACCTGGCGCGGGATGGCCACGAATACCAGCTGAATCTGATCGACACGCCCGGCCATGTCGACTTCTCCTATGAGGTGAGCCGTTCGTTGTCGGCCTGCGAGGGCGCCTTGCTGGTGGTGGACGCCTCGCAGGGCGTCGAAGCGCAGACGGTGGCCAACTGCTACACCGCCATCGACCTGGGCGTCGAGGTGGTGCCGGTGCTCAACAAGATGGACCTGCCTCAGGCGGATCCGGAGAACGCGCGGCTCGAGATCGAGGACGTGATCGGCATCGACGCTGCCAACGCGATTCCGGCGAGTGCCAAGACCGGCATGGGGATCGACGAGATCCTGGAGGCGGTGGTGACGAGGATGCCCCCGCCGCGCGGCGACCCGAAGGCGCCGCTGCAGGCCCTGGTGATCGATTCCTGGTTCGACAACTACGTCGGCGTCGTCATGCTGGTGCGCGTCGTCAACGGGGTGCTCCGGGTCAAGGACCGGATCCGGCTGATGGCCGCCGATGCGGTGCACGGTGTGGACCAGCTCGGTGTCTTCACGCCGCGTTCCGTGCCGCGTGATTCGCTGTCGGCCGGCGAGGTGGGCTTCGTCATCACCGGGCTGAAGGAACTGAAGGCGGCCAAGGTCGGCGACACCATCACCCACGTCAACCCGCCGGCCAGCAAGGCGCTGCCGGGATTCAAGGAGATCAAGCCGTCGGTATTCGCCGGCCTGTACCCGATCGAAGCCAGCGAATACGATTCGCTGCGCGACGCGCTCGAGAAGCTCAAGCTCAATGACGCCTCGCTGAACTATGAGCCGGAGGTGTCGCAGGCACTCGGTTTCGGGTTCCGCTGCGGCTTCCTCGGCATGCTGCACATGGATATCGTGCAGGAGCGCCTCGAGCGTGAGTACGGCATGGAACTCATCACCACGGCGCCCACCGTGGTCTACGAGGTGGTGCTCACTGACGGCGCCGTAAGCCAGATCGAGAATCCTGCACGGATGCCGGAAACCCAGCGGATCGCGGAGATCCGCGAGCCGATCGTCAAAGTGGTGGTCTTCGTTCCCCAGGAATACGTCGGGCCGGTTATAACGCTATGCACCGGCAAGCGCGGCGTTCAGCGGGACCTCGCCTACCACGGTCGCCACGTGCACCTCACCTACGAGATGCCGATGAGCGAGATTGTCATGGATTTCTTCGACCGGCTGAAGTCGGTCTCCCGTGGCTACGCCTCGATGGACTACGAGTTTCTGGAGTACCGCGCGGCCGACGTCGTGAAGATGGACCTGCTGATCAACGGCGACAAGGTCGACGCCTTGTCGGTCATCGTGCACCGCTCCAATGCGCTGAGCAGGGGCCGCGACGTCGCTTCCCGCATGCGCGAGCTGATACCGCGGCAGATGTTCGACGTCGCGCTTCAGGCCGCCATCGGCAGCAACATTATCGCGCGCGAGAACATCAAGGCCTTGCGCAAGAACGTGCTCGCGAAGTGCTACGGCGGCGACATCTCGCGCAAGCGCAAGCTGCTGGAGAAGCAGAAGGCGGGCAAGAAGCGGATGAAGCAGGTCGGCTCGGTGGAGATACCTCAGGAAGCTTTCCTTGCGGTGCTGCAGGCAACCGAGCGCTGAGCTGACAATCGGCCCGCATTGCTGTTCCACCCTCATACCAGGTACCCATGAACTTCGCGCTGATCCTTTTTCTGTTGACCTTGTTCACCCTGTGCGTATGGCTCCTGGACCTGCTGGTGCTGGCGCCCAGACGGCGGCGGACCGCGGCTGCCGAGGTGGCGGCCTGGGAGAAGGAGCAGACCGCTCGCGCCATCGCGCCGGGTGCGGCCGCCGGGCAGAAAATGCATGACAGGATCGTCCGCAGGCCTGCGTGGCTGGAATACAGCGCGGGCCTGTTTCCGGTGTTCTTCGTGGTCTTCCTGCTGCGCTCCTTCCTCTTCGAGCCCTTCAAAATCCCCTCCGGATCGATGATTCCGACGCTGCTGGTGGGCGACCTGATCCTCGTCAACAAGTATCCCTACGGGGTCAGACTGCCGGTCGTCCACACCAAGGTGCTGGATGTCGGTTCGCCGCGGCGGGGGGACACGATAGTCTTCCGATATCCGCTGGATACCTCGGTCGACTACGTGAAACGCGTCGTCGGATTGCCCGGGGACAAAGTCAGCATAAGAAACAACAGGTTAAACATCAACGACCGGGAAGTGCCGCTGGAGGCGGTCGGTGAATTTTACGACGTGGAACAGGGAAGGTATGTCCCGCAATACTCAGAGAAGTTGGGAGATGTCACTCATAACATATTGACAGAATTGAGGAATCCGTCTCTCATAAGGCCCATACAAGGCGTGCCTCACAGCGACAAATGCAGCTATGCGCCGACCGGCCTGAGCTGCACCGTGCCCCCCGGTCACTTTTTCGTGATGGGCGACAACCGTGAAAACAGTCTCGACAGCCGCTACTGGGGATTCGTGCCGGAGAAGAACCTGGTTGGCAGGGCATTCTTCATCTGGATGAATTTCGGGGATCTCACAAGGATTGGAAGCATCAAGTGACCATGCGTCCCCCTCCGCGCGTAGCCGGCGCGCCAGCTGAGCGGCTCTTGCGAAAGCCTGCCGGGGCTGGCCGATTCAGCCGGCGCCAGCGCGGGCTTACCCTGATCGGTCTGCTGTTTTCCGGCATCATCATTGCCTTGATTGCGCTGGTCGTGATGCGGGTGGTGCCGACGGTGATCGAATACGTCAACATCAAGAAGGCGGTGGTCCGGGCGACCAGCGCGTCGCCGACGGGATTGCCCTCGGAGATCCGGACTGCATTCGACCGGTCTCAGGCAATCGACGACTTTTCCGCCGTCGCCGCGAAGGATCTGGTCATCTCCAAAGTGAACGACAAGACCGTGGTTTCGTTCGCCTACGAGAAGCGGGTGCCGCTATTCGGACCCGCCAGCCTGCTGATCGAGTACAAGGGCGATTCCAGGTCCAACTGATCCAGCCGTCCGTCGCCGCCGCGCACGGGTTTTTCCGCAGGATGTCATGCGAATGGGGAGTGATGGAACCAAGCCTTGAAGGGTTGCAGGAACGTCTTGGGTATCGATTCAAGACCGAGACGCTGCTCGTTCAGGCGTTGACCCATCGCAGCCATGGCAAGCTGCACAACGAACGGCTCGAGTTCCTCGGCGACAGCGTGCTCAACTGCGCCGTCGCTTCCATGCTGTACGCCCGCTTCGGCCGTTTCGACGAAGGCGATCTCTCCCGATTACGCTCAAACCTGGTAAAGCAGCAGGCGCTGTACGAAATCGGCCAGACGCTGGCGCTGGGGGAGTTCCTGGTGCTTGGGGAGGGCGAACGCCGCAGCGGCGGCCTGCGCCGCCCGTCCATCCTTGCGGATACTGTCGAGGCGATCATGGGCGCTGTCTTCCTCGACTCGGACTTCACGCAGGCGGCGTCGGTGATAGAGAAGCTGTATGAGCCGGTGCTGAAGAGTGTGGATCCCAAAACGCTCGGCAAGGACGCCAAGACGCTGCTGCAGGAGTACCTGCAGGGTAGGCGCATCCCGCTGCCGGTCTATGAAGTGGTCGCCACTCACGGCGCCGCCCACAGCCAGGTCTTCGAAGTCGAATGCTCCATTCCGAAGCTGTCGGTCAGGGTGAGCGGCACCGGCGGCAGCCGCCGGGCTGCGGAACAGGCTGCGGCGAAGCTGGCGCTGGAAAGCGCCACCCGGCTGCAGGCCAGCACGCCGCGTCGTCCCAAAGCGGCGCCGGCCGTCCCCCGTGCCGCGAGGCCCGCGGCAAACGTTGCTGCCAAGGCGCCGGAGACCGACAGCGAGGCCGGATCCGCCACGAGCCGCTCGGCCGCCATCTGAGCCGTTGAAGACCGCAGACGGGAACGCCACGAAAGCCGGTTTTCGCTGCGGCCACGTCGCCATCGTCGGGCGGCCGAATACCGGCAAGTCGACTCTGCTTAACCACCTGGTCGGTCAGATGGTGTCGATAACCGCCGACCGCGCGCAGACGACGCGGCATCGCGTGCTGGCGGTGCTGACCCGGGCGGATGCGCAACTGGTCCTGATCGACTCGCCGGGCTACCAGACCCGGCAGCTGAACCCGCTCAACCAGTTGCTCAACCGCACTGCCCAATCCACCGCGCAGAACGCGGACGTGGTCGTCATCGTCGCGCAGATCAACGGATGGACCAGCGCGGAGGACCAGGTTCTGAAGCTGCTTCCGCCGGGCGTGCCGGCTATCCTGGCGTTGAACAAGATGGACACGCTGGCGAGCCAGAACGACGTGCTGCCGACCATCGCCAAGGTCGCGGAACGCGCCCCTTCGCTGGCGGCGATCGTGCCGATCAGCGCCCGCACCGGCTTCAACGTCGACAAGCTGGTGTCTGCGGTTGTCGCCCGGTTGCCGGTGGCGCCGCCGATCTATGGCGACGAGACGCTGACCGACCGGCCGGAACGATTCTTTGCGAGCGAACTGATCCGCGAGAAGCTTTTCCGCCTTCTCGGGGACGAGATCCCGTACCAGAGTACCGTAGTCATCGACTGCTTCGAGATGGAAGGCAGCCTGCGCCGCATCAATGCGTCGATCGTGGTCGAGCGGCGGGCGCACAAGCCGATCATCCTGGGCAAGGGCGGGGAGCGCATCAAGCGCATTGCCAGCGAGGCCCGCCAGGACATGGAGAAGCTCTTCGGCGGCAAGGTTTTCCTGACCGTATGGGTCCAGGTTCGCGGCGGCTGGTCGAAGGACGCAGCGCATCTTCGCAGCTACGGTTATGAGTGAGACGGGCTTCGTCCTGCACAGCCTGCCTCATCGAGAAACCAGCCTGATCGTCGAACTGTTCTCTCAGACGCACGGCAGGCTCGCGGTGATCGCCAAGGGTGCGCGACGTCCGCAATCGGCACTGCGTGCCGTTTTGCTGCAGTTCCAGCCGATCGAGTTTTCGCTGGCCGGCAAGGGCGAAATGCGGATCCTGACGCGAGCCGAATGGCAGGGCGGTTTGCCGATGCCGTCGGGCGAGGCGCTGCTGTTTGCCTTTTATCTGAACGAACTGCTGGTGCGCCTGCTGATGCGTGAAGATCCGCATCCCGGGCTGTACGATGCCTATGTTCAGGCCCTGCGGTCGCTGGCCGAGGTGGGCGCCCGGGAAGAGGTGCTGCGCCGGTTCGAATGGCTTCTCCTCAAGGAGATCGGATATGCGCCGGACCTGAGCCGGGACCGTCAGGGCCACCGATTGCAGCCGCAGGCGGAGTACCGGATGCATGCGGGACAGCTGGTTCTGTCCGACGCCGCCGACGAGGAGGCGTTCTCCGGGCAGCTGCTCCAGGACATCGCGAGCGGGCGGTATGATGCGCCAGGGGCACTGGCTTGCGCCAAGCGCCTGTCGCGCCAGGTCCTTGGCGAGCAGCTGGAGGGCATTCCGCTGAAGACGCGGCAGATCCTGATCGACCTGCAGCGGCTGTAGCACGCAACTGCTGTAGTGTGCAATCGCGGAATGTGCAACCGTTGGGCAAGCGAGCTACTCATGATCGAACTGGGCGTGAATATCGACCACGTGGCCACGCTGCGGCAGGCGCGCCGTACCTATGAGCCGGACCCCGTGTGGGCCGCGGTCGAAGCCCACCTGGGCGGGGCCGACGGCATCACGGTGCACCTGCGCGAAGACCGGCGCCACATCCAGGACCTGGACGTTCGCCGGCTGCGTGACCTGACCCACATCAAGCTCAACCTGGAAATGGCAGCCACCGACGAGATGATTGCCATTGCTGTCGATATCCGTCCGGAGATGGCGATGCTGGTGCCGGAAGGCCGTCATGAGATCACTACCGAGGGCGGGCTCGACATCGCCTGCCAGGAAGCCGCGATCACCGCCGCCATTGCCCGGCTGCGGGATGCCGGCGTGATGACCAGCGTCTTCATCGATGCCGACACTGCCCAGGTCCAAGCGGCCGCCCGCGCCGGGGCGGCGGTCTGCGAGATCCACACCGGCCCCTACGCGCATGCGTTCCATCTGCACGGCAGGGATGCGGAGAGCGCCGCCGTCCTGCGGGAGCTCTCGAAGATCCGCAGCGCCGGCGAACTGGTCCGGCAGCATGGTATGCGCTTCAATGCCGGCCACGCGCTCAACTATTTCAACGTCCAGCCGGTGGCCGCGCTGGCCGGCATCCGGGAGTTGCACATCGGCCATGCGATCGTCTCGCGCGCCTTGTTCGTCGGGCTGCGCGAAGCGGTGGCGGAGATGAAGCGGCTGATCAGGGAAGCTGCCGCCAGGGGCTCCCGAGGCTCCTGAGGCTACTGAGACCGATGATCTACGGAATCGGCACCGACATCGTCCTGCTCGATCGCATCGCGGACCTCTACCGCCGCTACGGCGATCGGTTCGCCCGGCGCGTCCTGGGCCCGGAAGAACTGGTGGAATTCGCCCGCCGCCGCTCGCGCGGCGCTGCCGACGGGGTGGCCGGCACCGATAGGGCGGTGCGTTATCTCGCAAAACGGTTCGCCGGCAAGGAGGCCTTCTCGAAAGCGCTCGGGCTTGGGCTGCGCGGACCGATGACCCTGCTGTCGCTGCAGATCCTGAACGACCGCCGCGGCAAACCCTACGCGGTGGCGCGCAAGGCGCTGGCGCCGTACCTTAACGAACTGGGCGTGGCGGCCCATGTCTCGCTCTCGGACGAGCAGGGCAGCGCGCTCGCGTTCGTGATCCTGGAGAAAAATCGATGACAGTCGGTCGAAAGCAATCCTCGCGGCTCGCAGCGCCGCAACCACCGGCGCAGATGCCGCTGGGCCCGGTGATCGCGGATGTCGCCGGCCTGGCCCTGACACCGGAGGAGCGCGAGCGCCTGCGCCATCCACTGGTCGGCGGCGTCATCCTGTTCGCGCGCAACTACGAGTCGCCGGACCAGTTGCGCTCGCTGACCCGTGACCTCCATGACCTGCGCGACCCGCCGTTGCTCGTCTGCGTCGACCAGGAGGGCGGCCGCGTGCAGCGCTTTCGCAGTGGCTTCAGCAGGATCGCGCCGATGCGCGAGCTCGGCCGTCTGTGGGATCGGGACGTCCTGGCTGCCGTGCGCGAGGCTACCGAAGTGGGTCACCTGATCGGATCGGAACTGCGCGCCGTCGGCGTCGACCTCAGCTTCACGCCGGTGCTGGATCTCGACCACGGCGCCTCCGGCGTCATCGGCGACCGCGCGTTCCATTCGGACCCGCGCGTGGTTGCGTTGCTGGCGAAGAGCCTGAACCATGGCCTCCTGCTTGCGGGCGTGGGTAACTGCGGCAAGCATTTTCCCGGCCACGGGTACGCCAATGCCGACTCGCACGTCGCGATGCCGGTGGACAGGCGGCCCCTGGCGCAGATCCTTGCGCAGGACGCCGCGCCCTATGGCTGGCTCGGCAGGTCATTGGGATCGGTCATGCCGGCGCATGTGGTTTATCCGAAAGTCGATGACCAGCCCGCTGGTTTCTCGCGCAGGTGGCTCCAGACGATCCTGCGCCGGCGCCTGAAGTTCGACGGCCTGATCTTCTCCGACGACCTGACGATGGAGGCCGCGACCGTCGCCGGCGGTATCACGGCCCGCGCAGCGGCGGCCCTCTTCGCCGGTTGCGACATGGTCCTGGTCTGCAACCGCCCCGACCTGGTGGACGAACTGCTGGCGGGCCTGACCGCGCCGCGCAACCGCCACCTGGCACGGCGCCTGTCCGCGATTCATCCGGGGCTGCGCGAGACAGCGGCGGCCTGAGCGGTGGGCGAGGAGGTGACCGAGCCGGCGGGTCCGCCGGATTTCAAGCCATTCTTGTCCCGGTTGCCCAACCGGCCGGGGGTCTACCGGATGATCGGCGGTGACGACGTCGTCCTCTACGTCGGCAAGGCGCGCGATCTCAAGAAGCGGGTGTCGTCGTACTTCAACAAGACGCAGCAGAGCCCGCGGATCGCGCAGATGGTCAGCCGCGTCGTGCGAATCGAAACGACCGCGACGCAGTCGGAGGCCGAGGCGCTGCTGCTTGAAAGCAACCTGATCAAGACGCTGCTGCCGCGCTACAACATCCTCTTTCGCGACGACAAGACCTACCCGTTTCTGCGCATCACCGCCCATCGCTATCCGCGGATCGCCTACTACCGCGGCGGTGTCGACCGGATGTCGCAGTTCTTCGGCCCTTATCCCAGCGCCTGGGCGGTCAAGGAGGGGATCCAGGTGCTGCAGAAAGTGTTCAGGCTGCGCACCTGCGAGGACACCGTGTTCGCAAACCGGTCGCGCCCCTGCCTGCTGCACCAGATCGATCGTTGCAGCGCGCCGTGCGTGAAGCTGATCTCGCCCGAGGCGTACGCGGCCGACGTCGATTCGGCGGTGCGCTTCCTGCGTGGCGGGCATCGCGAGATACTCCAGGAACTGGAGAAGTCGATGCAGTCGGCCGCGGAGGCACTGCGCTTCGAAGAGGCCGCGGTCCATCGCAACCGGATGACGGCGCTGTCACGGGTGCTTCACCAGCAGTCGATGGACACCAGTTCCGACACCGACGCCGACGTCATCGCGATCGCGAGCCGCGGCGGCAAAGTCTGCCTCAACCTCGCGATGGTTCGCGGCGGCCGGCACCTTGGCGACAAGGCTTACTTTCCGAACCACGTCGGCGAGATCGACCAGGGCACCGCCCCGGCGGTCCTGGAGGCATTCCTCGCGCAGCACTATGCCGGCACCTTCGTGCCGCCGATCATCGTCTGCGCCCTGGAGCCGCAGACGCCGGAGGCGCTGTCGAGCCTTTCCGAGCAGGCCGGCAAGCCGGTGCAGTGGATACGCCAGCCGCAGCAGTCGCGACGTCGCTGGCTCGACCAGGCGCAGGCCAATGCGGAAATCGCGCTGACCCGCGCGCTCGCCGAGGAAGGTTCGCAGCAGGCCCGCACCCGCGAACTGGCGCAGGTGCTGAAGCTGGATGAAGGCGACGTCGACCATCTGCGGATCGAATGCTTCGACATCAGCCACACCATGGGCGAAGCGACGCAGGCTTCCTGCGTCGTCCATCAGGGGCACCAGATGGTGCGCAGCGAATACCGGCGCTTCAACATAGCCGGCATCGAACCGGGCGACGACTATGCGGCAATGCGCCAGGTGCTCACCCGCCGCTACGACCGGCTGGCGGCCATCGGCGACGCGACTCCGGATCCGGCAGAGCCACCGCCCGAACGGCGGTTGCCCGACGTGGTGCTGATCGACGGCGGCAAGGGCCAGGTG
>JACCRJ010000106.1 GCA_013813615.1 Lautropia sp.
GGCGCTGGTGGCCCGGCCCCGGGTCCTGCTGATGGATGAGCCGTTCAGCGCGCTCGACGCGTTGACCCGCGAGGGCCTGCAGGACCTGTTGCTGAGACTTTGGGAGGACGTCGGGCTGACGGTGGTCTTCGTCACCCATGACATCTCCGAAGCCATCTACCTGTCGGACCGAATCGTCGTACTGGCCGGGACGCCGGCCACCGTCGCCGCACACATTGAAGTCGACGTGCCCCGCCCGCGTCACCAGATAGCGACGCGTGAGGCAGCGTCATTCCTGGCCCTTCGCCGCTCGCTTTATCAGATGGTCGTCGGGAGGGATGCGTGAAGCTTCAGGCGGTTCCGGAGCGCGTACCTGGCATCCTGCTGATCCTTTTTCTCCTGGCACTGTGGGAGGCGAGCGTGCGGTTCGGCTGGATGGTGTCGCCCACCTGGCCACCGGTGTCCGCCGTGTTCACCACTTTCTGGCACAGTCTGGTCGATGGGACCTACTTTTCGGTCATCGGCTCGAGCCTGCGGAGGCTGTTCATCGGCTATTTCATCGCAGTCGTGCTCGCCCTGGCGCTGGGTCTGGCGATGGGCGTGTGGCGCAGATTCTTTCTGCTGCTTGAGCCGCTGGTCGAGTTCCTGCGCCCGATTCCGAGCCCTGCGTACCTGCCGATGGCCATCCTGTTTCTCGGCATCGACGACGTCATGAAGGTATTCATGGTTGCCTTCGCCGCCTTCTTTCCCATCCTGCTGAACACTGTGGCCGGTGTTCGCAGCGTCGACCCGGTGCTGCTCGAAACCGGCAAGACCTTCGGTTACGGCCGCTGGGACATCGTCACCAGGATTCTGCTGCCGGCGTCGGCGAGCTTTGTCCTGACCGGGATGCGCATCAGCCTGGCCATCGCGCTGATCGTGACCGTCATTGCCGAGATGGTGGCCGGCAACAGCGGCATCGGTTTCTACGTGCTCAACGCGCAACGTTCGTTTCTCGTGACGGAGATGTACGCCGGGGTCGTCGCCTTGGCGCTGGTCGGCTTCGCGCTTAACAAGCTGTTCGTCTTCGTGGAGCACCTGCTGCTTCACTGGCAAAAAGGAGTGCCGGATGTCGTTCTCTGAAGGACTTTCCGACTACGTGCGGGCCGTCGCGGCCCTGCGCGGGCTGACCATCGAAGAGGCATGGGTGCCTTCGGTGACGGTGCATCTCAAGAGGCTTCTGGACGCCTCGCAGATAGTCGAACGCAGCGAGCTGAAATCGCAGGATCTTGCGCCGAGGTTCGAGCCGTGAGTCTGCAATGGATGGACGCCTGCGGCATTGCCCAGGCCGTCAGGTCGGGCGAATACTCAGCGCAGGAGGTGCTCGAGGCTGCTTTGGAGCACGCGAGGACGGTGGGGCAGTCTCTGAACTGCTACACCGAAGTGTTCGAGCAGAAGGCGCTGGAGGAAGCGCGATCACTTGACGCCAACAGGAAGGCCGCCGGTTCGCTGGGGCCGCTGGCGGGGGTTCCCCTTGCAGTAAAGAATCTTTTCGACGTTGCCGGCGTGGTGACCCTGGCGGGTTCCGCCATCGATCGCGACAAGCCGCCGGCAAGCAAAGACGCGAGCGCACTACAGCGGCTGCGGGAGGCGGGTGCGGTCCTGGTCGGCGCGACGGGCATGGACGAGTACGCCTACGGTTTCACCAACGAGAATTCTCACTACGGCGCGGTGAGGAATCCGCACGACCGATCCCGGAGTTCGGGCGGCTCGTCCGGTGGCTCGGGCGCAGCCGTTGCCAGTGGCGGGGTCGCTCTGGCGCTCGGTACCGATACCAATGGCTCGGTGCGCGTCCCGGCGGCCCTGTGCGGCCTCTTCGGTCTTAAACCGACCTTTGGACGAGTGTCGCGCGCGGGCACTGCGCCGTTCACGCCGAGCCTGGATCATGTCGGTTGCCTGACACGCAGCGTTCGCGATGCGGCACTGGCCTTCGACCTGTTGCATGGGCATGATCCGGCCGACCCTGCGTCCAGCCCGCGCCTTGGGGAAGAAACCTCGTCCTCGCTGGACGGCGGGATTGCCGGCTTGCGCATCGGCCGGGCAGTCGGCTACTTCCGGGAGCAGGCAACCGCCGAGGCGCTTGGTGCGGCGGACCAGGTTGCCAAGGCGCTCGGCGCCGCCTCCGACGAGCTCGTTCCGCAGGCCGATGCAGCCCGCCACGCGGCCATGATCATCAGTGCCGCTGAGGGAAGCGCCCTGCATATCGATGACCTTCGAAGACGCGCGGCGGATTTCGACCCCCTGACTCGCGACCGGTTTCTCGCCGGCGCGCTGCTGCCCGCGGAAGTCTATATCCGCGCTCAAACCTTCCGGCAGGCCTATCGGCAAGCGCTGCGCCGCCTGTTCGAGCAGGTTGATGTGCTGATTGCACCGGCCACGCCGATGGTTGCTCCTTTGATAGGACAGGATACGATCAAAATCGGCGGTGTCACGCTCCCGGCGCGGGCGCACCTGGGGCGGTTCACGCAGCCGATATCGTTCGTGGGGCTGCCGGTGGTGGTCGTGCCGATGCGTACAGGCAGTGGCCTGCCGGTAGGCGTGCAGTTGATCGGAGCACCGTTCAGCGAGGCGGCCTTGTTGCGCGTGGCTCGTTTTCTGGAGGCGCAGCAGGTGGCGGAGGCGCTCCGTCCGTCGATTTAGAGTATCGCAGCGCGGATCGTTCAGTCCGTTCTTCGATTCGTTGCCATTTTCCAGGTTCAGGTTTCTTCGTTGCGAGGTCAAGGGCAGATGGAAATCAACCGGCCCGATGTGGTCGAAGAAGTGAAACGGCTTTTTCTGCGATACGAGCAGGCCCTCAACGAGAACGACGTGGCCGTTCTTGACGACTGCTT
>JACCRJ010000118.1 GCA_013813615.1 Lautropia sp.
GAAACTGGCCGACCCGAACTACCAGTGGACCAGCAACCTGTTGGCGACGCTGTATGCGGTGCTGGGTGCATTCGTGCTCTCGGCGGTGCTGGGCATCCTACTCGCGGTCGTCGTCGTCTGGAACGACCTGCTGCTGAGGACGGTCATGCCGGTGCTCGTACTGTTCAACACCCTGCCGAAGATCGCGCTGGCGCCGCTATTCGTGATCTGGCTCGGCTACGGCATCTGGCCGAACATCGTGATCGGCACCACCATCGCCTTCTTTCCGATGGTGGTCAACACCGCCGTCGGACTTGCGTCGGCCGAACCGGAGATGCTGGACCTGGTGCGCACGCTGCGGGCAAACCGCTGGCAGGTGCTGCGCAAGATCCGCTTCCCGAATGCGGTTCCGTACATCTTCGTCGGCCTCAAGCTCAACGCCACCATGAGCGTGATCGGCGCGCTGGTCGGCGAGTTCGTCGCTTCGGAGCGCGGCCTCGGGTCGCTCATCATCACCGGCGGCGTCACGATGGAGACGGCCTCCATCTTCGCGTCGCTGATCCTGATTTCCGTTCTCGGGCTGGTGCTGTACGGGGTGGTGGTGGCGGTGGAGCGGCTGGTCGCTCCCTGGGCTCACCGCGAGGACGCTTCGAACTGACGGAGATGGCGCTTCAACGGCCAACGACGTGGAATCGGCAGGCTGACCATGAGACACAAGGAGAGACGAATGAATCCTGAAAGATCGCAACAAACGCCCCGTGGCCGCTGGCACGGAATCGCGGCCGCACTGCTGTCCGCCGCCGCGTGTGCCTTCGGCACGCCCTCGGCCCTGGCAGCGGACAAGATGCAGTTGCAGTTGAACTGGTTTCACCTGGCCGATCACTCGCCCATCTACCTGGCGCTGAAGCGAGGGTATTACCAGCAGGAGGGGCTCGACCTGACGGTGCTGCGGGGCAGCGGCTCGGCCGACAGCGCCAAGAAGATCGACCTCGGCCAGTCCGACGTCGGTATTTCCGATGCACCGACGATTCTCACGGCCATCAGCAAAGGCGCCAACCTGAAAATGGTGGCGGTGGTTTACGACAAGGCCGGCAACAACATCTTCTTTCGCAAGAGCACCGGCATCAAGACGCCCAAGGACCTGGCGGGCCGCAAGATCGCGGTGCCACCGGCGGATTCGCATCGCGTCCTGTGGCCGGCCTTCGCGGCCCTCAATGGCGTCGACCCGCAATCGGTGGTGCTGGTCAACGTCAAGCCGGAAGGCAAGCAGGCCATCGTCGCGGCCAATGAAGTCGACGGCGCATTCGACCTCTACACCAGCTACGCGATCTGGGAGAAGGTGCTCGGCAAGGGCGAGGTCGGCCATCTGCTGTGGGCCGACTTCGGGCTGCCGATCTACGGCCACACCTACTTCGTCAACGGCGACACCATCCGCAAGAATCCGAAGCTGATCGAGCGCTTCCTTCGAGCTACGCACAAGGGTTGGCGCGACGCCAAGGCCGATCCGGCCGCATCCATCGATGCCATGGTCGAACAGGTGCCGGGGCTGGACCGCACGACCCTGCTCGCCACCATGCCGCAGATCCTCGATCTCTGCGTAACGGACCGTTCCGAAAAACACGGCCTGGGCTGGATCGAACCCGAACTGATGCAGAAGACGATGGACATCACCTTCGGCAACAACAAGCCCGACAAACCGATGGTGCTGAACGACGTGTTCACCAACGAGTTCAACAGCCGGATCAAGCCCTGACGGACGTCTTCTGTTCCGTGAGCGAATACCTCCTTGCGGGCACGGTCATTGCGCCTTCTCCTGGTGCGCGGCTCCACAGCGGCGCACCATCGTCGCACCGCGCCGTCTTGAACACTTAGGAAGCACCGGCGATTCGGCACCTTTCTTCAAATTTGCGAGGGGAAGAACATGAGCACCATCAGGATCGCATTGCTGACCGCCGGCCTGCTCGCCGCGGCAGGATCGGTACAGGCCCAGACATCCCAGACGGCCCCTTCGGGCGGCGCCCCTACCATGACGGCGCCGGACGCCAACAAGTCTGAGCGCCCTGCCGGCTCCGCCACCCAGGGTGTCGAGGGCAGCACAGGTTCCCAAAGCGGCCCCGACCCGGCCGCCGCCAAGAACTCCTCGGGCCCGATGCCGCACGGCCGCGCCGTCCCGCAGTCGACCGATCCGGCTACCGGCCGTGATGCCGATCGCAGTGTCGGCACCCAGGGCGTGCCGGCCGCCAAGGGCGCACAAGGCGGCCCCGACCCGGCACAGCCGGGCCAGCCTAAGGCAGGCACTACCAAGCAGTAGTCGTCCCACGTAGAAGCCTCGACGGTCGGGGCGGCAGAGCGGCCGCAGCTGACCGCGGGCGCGGGCGCGATTGCCGGCTACTGGGGCATCGCCGTGCTGATGCTGGCGGAGAACGTGTTCCCGCCGATCCCTTCCGAAATCATCATGCCGCTGGCCGGCTTCACGGCCGCAAGGGGTGAGCTCCATATCGTCGGCGTCGTCGTGGCAGGAAGCGTCGGCACGCTCCTCGGCGCGCTGATCTGGTACTACATCGGCCTGCGCCCTCGGCATCACGCGGCTCAAGACCCTGGCCCGAAAGCACGGCCGGTGGCTGACGCTGGATGAAAGCAGCATCGACTACGCCAGCGGATGGTTCAGGCGCCACGGGCGTATGG
>JACCRJ010000134.1 GCA_013813615.1 Lautropia sp.
GCTTCGGCTGGCCCAGCTTCTTCATGCTGACCGTGGTGACCGCGCTGCCGGGCCTGTTGCTGCTCTGGTGGCTGAGGGCGGACGTGCGGGCGCTCGGCGCCGTCAAGCTCGGCGCGACGGTGGACGACTAGGCGCTGCTCCAGCCTTCAGGGCGCAGGCGGGACTCGGCTGACATCCGGGGAGGGACGGGAGTCGCAATGGTGCGGTGAGGCGCAGGTCGACGATTTGACAGGGGCAATCCCCGCCGTTGTAATGACCGACTGCCGGCTCAATCGATGCGCCTGGCCCAGACAGGTCAATAAAATGATCGACAAAATCGTGCCGGACGTGCAGGCCGCGGTGGCAGGCATTCACGATGGCGCTACCGTCCTGGTCGGCGGCTTCGGCTTGGCCGGCATGCCGTTGGCGCTGATCGACGGCCTGATTGCGCAGGGCGCCCGCAACCTGACCATCGTCGCCAACAATGCCGGCAACGGCGACACCGGCCTGGCAGCCCTGCTCAAGGCGAAGCGGGTCCGCAAGGTCATCTGCTCATTCCCGCGCCAGTCCGACTCCTACGTTTTCGATGGGCTTTACCGGACCGGTGAGGTGGAACTGGAACTGGTGCCCCAGGGAAACCTCGCCGAGCGGATTCGTGCGGCCGGCGCGGGCATCGGCGGTTTCTTCACCCCGACTGCCTTCGGCACCGACCTGGCCGCCGGCAAGGAAACCCGGCATATCGACGGCCGCGACTATGTCCTGGAGTACCCCATCCATGCGGACTTCGCGCTCGTCAAGGCGCTCAAGGCCGATCGCTGGGGCAATCTCGTCTATCGCAAGACCGCCCGCAACTTCGGGCCGATCATGGCGGCCGCTTCGCGCTGTGCCATCGTGCAGGTGACTGAAGTGGTGCCGCTCGGCGCGCTGGACCCGGAGTGCGTGGTCACGCCGGGCATCCATGTGCAAAGGGTCGTGCAGGTTGGCGCGTCCCCCGCAAGGAGCGATTCATGAGCGCCTACCGCAAGCTCACCCGCGACCAGATGGCGGCGCGCCTCGCGCAGGACATACCGGACGGCGCCATCGTCAACCTCGGTATCGGTCTGCCCACGCTGGTCGCGAACCATCTGCCGAAGGACCGCGAGATCGTTCTGCATTCGGAGAACGGCGTGCTTGGCATGGGTCCGGCGCCGGCTGCAGGCCAGGAAGACGAAGACCTGATCAACGCCGGCAAGGAGCCGGTCACCATCCTGCCGGGCGGCGCGTACTTCCACCACGCCGACTCGTTCGCGATGATGCGCGGCGGCCACCTGGACATCTGCGTGCTCGGCGCCTTCCAGGTGTCGATGACCGGCGACCTCGCCAACTGGCACACCGGCGCGCCGGATGCCATACCCGCCGTCGGCGGCGCGATGGACCTGGCGATCGGCGCGAAGAAGACGTACGTCATGATGGAACTGCTGACGCGCCAGAACGAGTCCAAGCTCGTCGAGCGCTGCACTTATCCGCTCACCGGGATTGGCTGCGTCAGCCGGATCTACACCGACCAGGCCGTGGTCGAGGTGACGCCGCAGGGCCTGGTGGCGCTGGAATGGGTGGATGGCCTGAGCTTTGAAGAACTGTGCAAGCTGAGCGGCGCGCCGCTGCGTCCGCCGGCCTGACCACCGGAGACCACCATGACTGAAGCCTTCATCTGCGACGCCGTTCGCACCCCGATCGGCCGCTACGGCGGCGCGCTGTCCGCCGTGCGGACGGACGACCTCGGCGCCATTGCGCTTCGCGCGCTCCTGTCCAGGAATCCGGGGCTGGATCCGGCGGCCATCGAAGAGGTGCTGTTCGGCTGCGCCAACCAGGCCGGCGAGGACAACCGCAACGTGGCCCGGATGGCCTTGCTGCTGGCCGGCCTGCCCCAGGAAGTTCCGGGGGCCACCATCAACCGGCTTTGCGGCTCCGGCATGGATGCCGCGGGAACCCTCGCGCGTGCCATCCGGGCCGGCGAGCTCGACATCGGCATCGCAGGTGGCGTGGAAAGCATGTCGCGCGCGCCTTTCGTCATGCCCAAGGCGGAATCGGCCTTCTCCCGCGCCAGCACCGTCCACGACACGACCATCGGCTGGCGTTTCGTCAATCCGCAGATGAAGGCGAAGTACGGCGTCGACCAGATGCCGGAGACGGCGGAGAACGTCGCCGTGGACTTCAAGGTCAGCCGCGAGGACCAGGACGCCTTCGCCCTGCGCAGCCAGGAGCGCGCGGCAGCCGCCCGGAAGTCGGGCTTCTTCGCCGAAGAGATCGTGCCGGTGGAGATCGCGCAACGCAAGGGTGATCCGCTCGTCGTCTCCCAGGACGAACACCCGCGGGAAACGACGCTGGCCGCGCTGGCCAGACTCAAGCCGATCGTTCGGCCGGACGGAACCGTCACCGCCGGCAACGCCTCCGGCGTCAACGACGGGGCCGCGGCGATCATCATCGCTTCCGAGAAGGCGGTGAAGCGCCACAACCTCACGCCGCGGGCTCGGCTGGTCGCGATGACGACCGCCGGCGTTGCGCCGCGGATCATGGGCATCGGGCCGGCGCCGGCGACGAAGCGGTTGCTGGAGAAGACCGGCATCGCGATCGGCGCTATCGACGTGATCGAGCTCAACGAGGCGTTTGCCGCGCAGAGCCTCGCGGTGCTGCGCGAGCTCGGCATCGCGGACGACTCGCCGCTGGTCAACCCGAACGGCGGCGCCATTGCCCTCGGGCATCCGCTGGGCATGTCAGGCGCGAGGCTGGTCCTGACCGCCACCCACCAGCTTCAGCGCAGCGGCGGCCGCTACGCCGTCGCCACCATGTGCATCGGTGTCGGCCAGGGCATTGCCACCCTGATCGAGCGCGTGTAGGTGGCTACTTCCTTGGCCCCATCACAACCCGGGATTCATCCATGATCGACCAGAACTCCATCGACGCGCTGTTCAATTCGGCGCGTACCCAGAACGGATGGGTCGACCAGCCCGTCACCGATCCGCAGCTCAAGCAGATCTATGACCTCGCGAAGATGGCGCCGACGTCGGCCAATGCGCAGCCGGCCCGGATCCTATTCCTGCGCAGCCAGGAAGCGAAGGAGCGGCTGCGGCCGGCGCTGTCGCCGGGAAACCTTGCCAAGACCATGGCCGCCCCGGTGGTCGCGATCGTCGGCTACGACCTCAACTTCCATGAGCGTTTGCCACAGGTGTTTCCGCACAACCCCGACATGAAGAAAGGCTTCGACGGCGACGCCAACCTGGCCAAGCGGCAGATCTTCGCGTTTCGCAATGGCACGCTGTCCGGCGCCTACCTGATCATGGCGATTCGCGCCATCGGCCTCGGCGCCGGCCCGATGTCCGGCTTCGACAATGCGGCGGTGGACAAGGAATTCTTTCCCGACGGCACGATCAAGTCCAATTTCCTGTGCAACATCGGAGTGGGAGACCCGTCCAAAGTGATGGGCCGCCTGCCGAGACTGTCCTTCGACGAAGCCTGCAAGATCCTTTGACGTGCGCTGCAATCAATCAGCTCTTGGATCCGTCGTCGATGCCGCTGCGCTTCGTAGGCGCGTCTGCCGGGGCCTTGCTGCGCTGGCCGTCGTAGCCGGATGCGTCCGTATCCTTTTTACTCGAGACGTCGTCGAGTGCCCGCTTCCCGACATCGCGGACTTCGTCGCCCTGCGTGGGCATCGGACCGGGGCGGAAGCGCTTTTCCGGCGGCAAGGCCTGCCCGGTCTTCTTGCTGTTGGCCATGGTGATCCTCCAGGAAAGAGTCGATCGGTTCGGTGGCGGTACCAGAACCTACAGCGTCAGGAACAGGTTCCTGGCCTGCAGCCGGCACAACGGTGGCACCAGCGAGGCGTGGTATCCGGTGTAGATGTCGACCGGAACCAGGTCGCCGCGCAACAGCGGTTCGTAGCTCGGCTGGCTCTCGACATCGAAAACCCGGATCGAGGTTGAACCGGCGGCCTCGAACGCCTGCAGCGCGTCGTTGGTGTTCTCGTACGACACCACTGGATCGCGCGAGCCGCCACACAACAGCGTGGGGGCCCGCGGCGCGAAGCCGGTCGTTGAATTCCGGGTCAGAGCGCGGTGCAACGGCGAGGCGGGGTTGAGCGCCGCCGCCACGAATTCGTCGGTGACCAGGCTGCTCAACAGCAGCGGGATCCTGTCATTCGAGATCAGGTCCCGCAACGTGACGCCGGAGGTAGTCGGAAAAAGGCTCTCGATCGTCGCGGCGTAGGGTGCCTTGAAGAACTGCCCAGGCGTGGCGTAAAGGTCCTTGTAGACCTTTTGCAGGGAGGTCACTGCAAACGGAATGTAGTAGGTCGAACCGAGGTCACCCAGCGGCAGCCTGGACAGCGCGTCCTGGATGGATCCGACCAGGTTGTGCGGCCCCGAGAGGTGCGCTGCGCCGGCGAGCGCGAATTCGGCGGAGAGGCTGCTCTCGATCAGCTTCTGCGTCGCCATCGACGCATGCCCGCCCTGCGAATAGCCGGTAACGAAGACCTCGCCGTTGAGCACCACGCCGCGCTGGATCGCGAGATCCCGTGCCGCCCTCAGGGCATTGATGTTGGCCGACGCTTCGCTGTCTGCGTGCAGGTAGGCATGATCCGGCCAGGTGGATTTTGCGTAGCCGAGGTAGTCGGTCGCCGCCACCATGAATCCCTGCGCGGCGATCGTCGCTGCGACCAGCGTTGCCTCCTTGTCGCCGGGCGTCGCCAGCGAGCGCGGCTTGTCGAGGTCGGCGCCTCGCGAGTAGGCGAGCAGCGGATAGGGTCCGGGGCAGGACGGTCCTGCTGGAATCATCGCCACACCCGATGCCTGGGTCGGCGTGACGCCGTCCGGCGCGTTCGTCGAATAGACGATCTCCACCATCTGGACGTCGCAGCGTGCGGCGCCCGCCAGGCCCGCCGCCGTCGTGACCGCGGCAGCCGTCAGTCGTCGCCATTTGCCGGCGTTCGTCATGGTCATATTCGTATGGGCATCGGGAAGGACGAAGCGTTGAAGGTCGGCACAACGACGA
>JACCRJ010000165.1 GCA_013813615.1 Lautropia sp.
CTTCGACACCGTGCCCAGCGAGGGCACGGGCGGCCGCAACGTGGTCTGGCCGCGGGGCCGCATCCTGGGCGGCTCGTCGTCCATCAATGGCCTGATTTACATCCGCGGCCAGCACCAGGACTACGACGACTGGGCGCGGCTGGGGGCGCGAGGCTGGGACTACGAGTCGGTGCTGCCGTATTTTCGGCGCACCGAGCGCTTCGAAGGCGGAGAGAGCCGGTACCACGGCGCTTGCGGCGAGCTGGGGGTTTCGGAGCTCAGGAACGACCATGCCTACTGCAGCGCCTGGGTGCAGGCGGGCCAGCAGTTAGGCCTGCCGTTCAACCCGGACTTCAACGCCGACACCGATTACGGCGTCGGCGCCTACCAGCTGAGCATCCGCAACGGCTGGCGCTCCTCGGCCTCCCGCTGTTTCCTGCATCCGGTCCTGCAACGCCGGAACCTCACGCTGGTCACCGGCGCGCACGTGAGCCGGGTCCTGATGCAGGGGCTGACGGCGGTCGGTGTGCAATGGCTGCAGCAGGGCCGGTCGCACAGCGCCCGCGCTGACCGCGAAGTGATCCTCAGCGGCGGAACCATCCAGTCGCCGCAGCTGCTGCAGTTGTCCGGCATCGGCCCGGCGGCGGTGCTGAAGAAGGCCGGGGTGCCGGTCGTGCTCGACCTGGAACAGGTCGGGGCAAACCTGCAGGACCACTACCAGGCCCGCACCATCGTCCGGCTGAAGAAGCCGATGTCGCTGAACGACCAGGTCCGCAACCCGATCGAGCTGGCCCGGATGGGGCTGCAGTGGCTCATGCAGAACCGCGGGCCGCTGACCGTCGGCGCCGGCCAGGTCGGTGGATTCGCCCGGACCGAGCACGCGCGCGACAGCCGCGCCGACATGCAGTTCAACGTGATGCCGGTGTCGGTGGACAAGCCAGGCGACTCGCTGCACCGGTTCTCCGGCTTCACGGCGTCGGCCTGCCAATGCCGGCCCTTGTCGCGCGGCAGCCTCGAGATCACGTCGGCGGATCCGGTCGCGCAGCCGAGGATCGCGCCGAACTACTTCGCCGACACGCACGACCGCAAGGTCATTGTCGCCGGGCTGCGGATGCTGCGGGAGATCTACCGGCAGCCGGCTTTCCGGGAACTCTGGGCCGAGGAGGTGCTGCCGGGCGAAGCCGCCGCGACCGACGCCGAACTGTTCGACTTCGCCCGCCACAAAGGAGGCACCGTCTTCCACCCGGTGGGCACCTGCCGGATGGGCGAAGACGACGCCGCTGTGGTGGACTCGCAGCTGCGGGTGCGCGGCATCGACCGTCTTCGAGTGATCGACGCGTCGGTGATGCCGACGATGGTCTCCGCCAACACCAATGCCGCAGCGATCATGATCGGCGAGAAGGGGGCCGACCTGATCCTGAATCCGCTGCCTACCTAGCCGGTCGCTTAACATGGAGGCTTCCTTCAAACGAGCACGTCATGGCAAAAACACCCGTGATCGCCGCGCGGGACTGGTCGACGCAGCCCGCGTACCTCAGTCCCGGCTACCGGTCGACGCTTCTGCGCGGCCCCAAGAAGAAGCTGATCCCCCTGGTGCATACCTTGTCCGAGTTGTCTGCGCCGGTCTACGGCCACGACCAGCTCGGCGAGCTCGACCACGACCTGACGCAGAACGCACGGGTCAACGGCGAGCCGATGGGCGAGCGCATCGTGGTTGCCGGACGCGTCATGGACGAACGCGGCCGCCCGCTCCGCAACACGCTGCTGGAGCTGTGGCAATGCAATGCCGCCGGCCGCTATGTCCACCGGGCGGACCAGCACGACGCGCCCCTGGATCCGATCTTCCTCGGCGCCGGACGGTGCATCACCGACAAGGACGGCCGCTACCGATTCCTGACGATCAAGCCCGGTGCGTACCCTTGGCGCAATCACCCCAACGCCTGGCGGCCGAACCACATTCATTTCTCGCTGTTCGGCGAATACTTCGCCAGCCGGCTGGTGACGCAGATGTATTTTCCCGGAGACCCGCTGATGGCGCTCGACCCGATCCTCAAGTCGGTGCCGGAAGATGCGCGCGACCTGATGGTGTCGAAGTTTTCCCTCGACGTGACGCAGGAGGGCTTCGCGCTGGGCTACCAGTTCGACATCATCCTGCGCGGGCCGAAGGCGACGCCGATGGAGACGCCGCGATGAAGAAGGATCCGATGCAGAATCCCACCGTCCTGAGGCAGACGCCGTCCCAGACGGTCGGCCCCTTCTTCGCCTCCGGTATCGTGCCGACGCAGTACGGCTACAGCGGCGGCCATCGGTTCCCCAGCCTCTTCGACGGCTGCATCGCCGACGACGCTGCTGCCGGCGAGCAGATCGAACTGCTCGGCAAGGTGTTCGACGGCGACGGCAAGCCGATACCGGATGCGGTGATCGAGATCCTCCAGGCCGACAGCAGCGGGAAGTATGTCAGGAGCTGGGAGGACCGGCTGGCTTCGGGTTTTCGGGGATTCGGTCGGGTCGGCACCGGCACCGATCCGAACAACGAGTTCTTTTTTCAGACGGTCAAACCGGGGGCCGTAGGCGCCCAGGCACCGCACCTGAACGTGATCGTCCTGATGCGCGGCCTGCTGCTGCACGCCTTCACCCGCGCCTACTTCGAAGGGGAGGTGGCCAATGGATCGGATCCGGTGCTCTCGACGGTCCCGGCGGCGCGGCGCAAGACGCTGATCGCGATCCGCGAAGGGCAGCGGAGCGGGCGCCAGATCTACCGCTTCGACATCCGGATGCAGGGCGCCGACGAAACCGTTCTCTTCGACGCCTGACGTGCCGGGAGCCTCCCAGGAGGCAAGCGCGCCCCCTTGCCCAACCCCGACAGGGCTCCTAGTCCTGGTTGCCGATCTGCATGACATAGGCGGACAGCCGGTCCAGGTCCGCCGCGTCGAGGCCGCCTGCCGAATTGTGCGCGGCGATCGCGTGGGACACCGTCTCAGCAGAACCGTCGTGCAGGAAAGCGGTGCCC